>CAZSNC010000015.1:0-18938 GCA_964608405.1 uncultured Gammaproteobacteria bacterium
TTTAGTAAATCCCGGAGGGTCGGCATCAGAAAAAGACAAGAGCTTATTAAGTGCCAGAGTTGACGGGTTATGCAGTCTTCAAAGCTGTTCGACATTTCATGCAAATCCTTCTACTGCCGGATGGGGAAGTGTAGGGTTGGGGTTGGAAGCAGTTGAACATCTTGGCGATGCAGGGCTTACCAAAGAAGCATCTAAATTACGCGATAGTTATTTGCAAAAACTCAATAAAGTAAGAGTTCCATATTACGAAAAGAAATTGGATGAAGTCGCATACGATATGCTTGGAGAAAAACGTAAAGCTAATTTTTAGAAGCTCTGGTTTTCTTTAGACCTTTTATCCCATTTAGACAAACTCCGTTGATAACTTCAATTTTTGTAGCACCTTCGTTTCGTAATACCGACATGACACAAAGGGGTACTGGATTTGCCGGGTCAGATTTATCGATAACTGGACAATTTAATATTCCCAAGGCAATAAGTTTTCCATTTTCCTCTTTGGAAAAGGCAACCAAAGCGTTACAACCTGGATGGGCTTCGATTGGGTATGCCATATGTAAAAAAGGACTTTATCAAACCTTAGCGATTTGCAAAAGATCGAGCTCAACTGGAGTTTCCCTTCCGAAGATTGAAACAAGAACTTTGACCTTGCCTTTTTCCTCGTCAATTTCTGATATTGATCCCAAAAAGTCGGTAAATGGTCCGTCGGTAATTTTAACGGCTTCCGAAACGGAAAATTTCGTTTTAAATCTTTTTGCAGGACTTGATACGAATTTTGTAATGTTTTCAACTTCGGTTAGTGATAGGGGGGTGGGTGTGTTTCCCGACCCTACAAAGCCTGTAACTCCCGGGGTTGTTCTGACAGCCAGCCACGTTGGGTCATCTAAAATCATTTTGACAAGTAAATATCCCGGAAAGATTTTTTCCTTGACGGTAGCTTTCTTTCCTTGTCGTATTACAACTCTGTCCTGAGTAGGGATGAGAAGTTCGAAAATTCTTCCTTCAAGGCTCATTGTCTCGACTCTTTGGCGGAGTGTTTCTGCAACACGCGCTTCATGGCCTGAGGATGTGTGAACAACATACCATTTTGCTGATGGATCTGTTGTTTCGGTTATGACGATGTGTCCTGGAATTTTTTTGCTCCCCGTTCCTCTTTCGTCAACCGATTGTTTAATATCGTCCATAATTTATGTGTTATCTGGAAACTAAGTATTCTAATAGTTTTGTGAACCCAAAATCAAGTCCTCCGAGGTAGATTGCCACAATTCCCGAAAAAAAGAATACGATTAAAGTAAGCTTAACTACAGCATCCTTTTTCGGCCAAACAACCTGCTTTAACTCGTGAATTACATCTTTAATGTAATTTGAAAAACGTACGAAAGGATTCACAACAGCTTGATTTTACCAGAATGATAGGGAAGTGACAATAGTTTTCTCTTACCCTTGCCGGGTATGTTACAATAGCTCAGAAAATATGCATGAGAGAGACAATAAGGTTAATGAAGTAAAGAAGGCGATAGGTAAAATCGAAAAGAAAAGAAAACCCAATGACAGGAAAACGGCGGAGGCTTTAAAAAACCTTAAGCCACTACTTTTTGAAATTCTCGCTGAGGATAAGGGTAGTGTTGGTTCGCAAGGATACCATGTAGAGCTTGAAGATGATATTTCCCAAAAAGATCCCAAAGAGGACAGGGAAACAACTTATAGAAATGCATGCAATACCCTCAGGAGCCAGGGATATAGTATGGAGGATGTTGTTGATGCATTAGTAAATGACCCGAGGTTAATTACTGCTTTAAGATTGGGACAAATTACAAACCCCGCATACCAGATGATCCGAGGTGAATTAAACAATGCTTTGGCTGATTATTTTCCCGGTGCGAAGCGTCAGGAAAATAAAAGTGAAAGAAAATCCCCAAAGTTAAAATAAGTAGCCTTCGGAATTTTAAAGCATTATACTCATCGTAATTTAATAGTGTGTTTGTATCAATTTATTCACTTTGGGACAACAAATAAATTATGTATTATTATCCGAATTTACGTTTCGAGAAAGATCTTTGGAAAAGTGGTGTTAAGTATATTGCTGGAATTGATGAGGTCGGAAGGGGATCTATAGCGGGACCTGTTGTAGCCGGGTGTGTTGTTTTTAGCAAAAAGATAAAGATAGACAAAAGTAAAATTCGGATTGACGACTCCAAGAGATTGACTTCGAAAAGAAGAGAAAAGGCATGTGTTTGGATTAAAAAAAATTGCCTAACATGGGGAATAGGGGAAGTGTCAGCCCTTGAGATTGACGGTATAGGTATTGTCAAAGCTACAAGAAAAGCTATGCGGATGGCAATCGGGAAGGCAAACCAAAAACTGAATGACAGGATACAATACTTACTCATTGATGCGTATTATCTTCCATATACACGCGGGATTAGGATGCCGATAAAAACACACAGAAATAGTATTAAATACAAAAATATTTCCGCTTCCGGCGGTAGGCAAAAAGCCATTATAAAAGGCGACCAAAAAAGCACATCGATCGCCTCTGCCTCCATAATCGCAAAAGTCTATAGGGATCAATTAATGATGAAATTGGGAAAGAGAAAAAAATATATAAAATACGGATGGGAGAAAAATAAGGGATATGTCACAAAGACTCATATAAACGGAATTGCGAAATACGGAATTACAACTCATCACCGAAGGTCGTTTATATTGTCAGATTTGAAGAAATAGTGTAGCATCAAGGCCATATGGAAAAGGATAAACCCTCTGATCTTGAAAAAATTGCAGATGTGATGGCGCATCGCTATCCGAAATTTGATAGTGTAGTTGGACTTAGAAATTATTTGAAAGGTGACTTTGATAATTTTTCGTTTGTTCCATATGAGGCAAAAATGACAAAAACTGCGTTATCTGCAATACTTGACGAGACCTTAAAATCTCCCCAAAGGATAATTCAATCTGAGGAAACTTCATATGCAGCAGTTACGGTTCTGTCCGGCGAGTTGGAAAGAAACCCAAGAAATGTCGTTGCGGGATTTTTACCTACAAGTGTTGAAGAAGAAGAACTTCGACAGTTTGGTGTAAGTACTCGAAAACCCGTTCAAATCAATGTCGGAAGGACGATGCCGTATTTATGGCCTCTCGATACGAATTTGTCGGGGCTCCAACAGAAAGATATGGATTCCTACAGAAGGATTGTTGCAAAAAGAATTCGTGATGCCGTAAAAGAAAAAGGGATCGGATTCGGTATTCTTGTCGGGTCGTATTTGGGGATGGGGACAGACGATGTCTTGAAATTATTTGCGGATGATAATTTTAAAAAAGACCTAACAGGAAAGGGTTGGCAAAAAATACCCAGCAAATCAAGGGATGGAGACGCTTCAGCAATTAGTAGTGTAAAGAAAAACATAGATGAAGGGACGCAAAAGGGTTACAAAGAATCTTTACAGACACTTAATGGAAGAGGTTGGCTGCCATCCGATCCGAAAATATTAAAGCTGCACTATGGCATTCAAATTGTTTCGGAAACGGTTACACCTTGTGTTCACCTGGTGAGTGCAAGTGAAGCTGCAGTTATTGCTGCCGCTGAAGTATTCAAACCGTATGATTTAAAAATGGTGCTACCACACCTGCAGAAACAGTATCAATCGTATGTTACAAGTGAAGTAAAAAGCGCCCACATTGTCTCCCAAAAGCCATATCCAAAATGGCAATACCAGGGGTAACAAAGAGAATATAACACACGTCTTTTCTGGGGAGTTTGGTTAAAACCCTTTCAATTATCCGTTTCTTTTCTTTTCAAGCTCAATTTTATGCTTAATGGCGTATTTCTGTTCTTTCCTTTTTTCAGAAGGAGTTTTGTAGTGGGCACGGTCACGCGCCTCCTGCAAAATTCCAGAAAAAGTGACCATTTTCTTGAAACGGGCAATAAGTTTGTCTTCCGATTCTCCTTTTTGTTTTGTTACGATTACCATATAGAAATCGCCTCCTTCCCGAATGATTTTGAAAAAAATCCTTGCATATTATAGCACCAACTTAATTGTAGCAAAGATGTAAAGGGAAGAAATGGTGGATTTTACTGCGGGAAAATTTAAGTCAAAAGTATTGTACAAAGTTGAATTGTACCTGTTAATTGGTGTAGAATACGATTCAAGAAATACTGTTATGTCTGATGTAGAACCAAAACAGGGAAAAATACCTGCCGATTTAAGGGCAGGAGATGAAACTCGCCCGGAAGTTAAAGTTAGGCCTGAAGAATTAGATGCGACTTTATCTTCTATTGCAAAAGAGTTGTTTAATCAAGTTGGTGGTTTACCCGTTAAAGTACCTGAAAAATTAGATTGGTCAAAATCTACTGAATGGAAACCCGGACCGCTTGCAAATTCCCCTGCGCAACCTTCTGAAGAGGACGATAAGTCTTGATGTACACGCTTCGCAATTTAATAACTCCTGGCTGTCATATATCAGATAAAAGTGAAAAAAAGAAGGAATGCTTTTACGGGAGCGAGAACTCTTTTTCTATTGGTTCCAGTTGAAATTTAAGTGTTGGGATAGGAGTCGGTGTTGCTGTTGGTAGAAGCTTGAATTCCGTTTTAAGATTAGGGTTAACAATCTTTAATGTTGGTGATGCTGTCACTTTTGGTGTTACTGATGGTGTGACAGATACCGGGGTTGCCGATATTGTGGCTTCATCACTTACAGTTTCCGTGGTTTTGTTTTCATCCTGCTCACCGAGTGTTTCACTTTCAATTAAGCTTTGAGTTGGTAAAACATTACTTTCCTCACCATCACCTTTCTTTGTTCCAAGAAGGTAGGCACCTCCACCTGTCATAACAAGAAGCAATATTACGATTATTCCTACCAGGAGTTTGTTGACACTGGATCCGTTTCCTTTACTTTCTTCTGATGATGTCTCATCGGCCGATATAATCTGTTCTTCTTCCATTTGACTTGGATGATAATACAAATTATTTCGGAAGGCAAGTGGGAGGAAATAACTGTTTTTTTGATTGTTATAATCCCGGAACTCTCAGAATTCTTATACCCATCAAATCAAGGATAAAGACAGAAAAAATTACAAGAATAAGTCCTGCAAGCGAGGCGGTTAAAAGCTCGCGTCCGGTTTTCACCTTTTCCGGATTTCCTCCCGAAGACATGATTAGGAAGGCGGAAACTATTACCAGAAGAAATGTAATTCCACCCGATACCCCAAGCGCCCAGCGGAGAATAAATGTTAACATTGAATTTGTATCACTGACCGGGAAACAACCGATTGCTGTATCAAGTGCATTTAAAATCCCCCGTTGTGCACAGGGGGTTAAAAGATTAAGTTCTGGTCTTGGGGTAATTGATACTCCTGTAGGAATTACACATCCGGCGATACACCTATCCATTGTAGTGAAACAGCTTCCACCGGGAACATCTGGAGTTCTGCACGTATAATTCGTTAATTGACATCTGCTTGCAGGGTTTGAAGCCCCTGGTGCAATACAAAGGTAGGAATTTGTAACCGGTGTAGAAGTGGGTATTTGACTTGGTTGTGGAGTGTTTGTTGGTCCAGGTGTTGGGCGTGGATTACATCCTAGGACATCATGAGTTTCGCATGGGGGAACCCCTCCCGGTGGATTGCAACACGTGACAGGTCCAGAAGCAGTGCCTTGATTCATACCGTAATCACACTGGCAACATTGTCCCAATGAGCAAAACCAACCACTTCCACCATTGCAGGTGGGACTACATGATTGGGAATATATCACTGTTGTTTCAGTTGAGAGAAATAATATTGAAAACAAAAAAATGAATAATATTTTAAACCCGGATTTTACAATTGACATATCACTACTTTCAGTTTAACACCTGAGAATGGCATTTTCGATATTCTTTTTATGTTAATATTTAATTATGTTTCGCAGGTTTAATACAAAGCTGGTAACGGATCCTCTTTGGCAAAAAGTTGTGATGCTGTCACTCGTTTTGTTTTTCATCTTTTTAGCCGATGCCGTATTGTCTTCATGGGTACCGGGTCTCGTCGAAGGTTACTTTAAAAGTCCCGTTATAATGGGTTTTATTTTAAGTTTTTCCTCAATAATCGGCTTTGGGGCAGATTTGATTTTTCCGCAAATATTTAAATCTGTTAACTTTAAAAAATTGCTTCTTTTGAGTGTTATTTCGTCGCTTGTTTTTTCACTTTCTCTGCTTTTGTCAACCTCTTTTCCCATTGTCTTGGTTTTTCTTTTGTCGATGGCAATTTGGGGAATTTATTACGAAATAGTAGGATTTGCGAACCATCAATTTGTTGCGGAATCGGTTCCGGTCAGAATGCATACCTCAACGTGGGCGTTTATCGGTGTATTTAAGAATTTGGCGTATTTTATAGGCCCATTGCTTGCAGGGTTTTTGGTTATCCAAAAAAATCGTATGCCTGTTTATTTTGCTCTTATCTTTGCTTTGATATCGTTTTTAGTATTACTGGTTTCAAAAAGAAATTACGACAAAAAAATATCTGTAGATATTGAAAAGGTAAGTTTTGTATGTGAGCTGGAGCATTGGGGGATTCTTTTTAAAAAGATATGGCCTATTTTAATTGTCGGGGTGGTCCTTGGAATTATCGATGCCGTATTTTGGACCACTGGTGCCGTTTACACCGAAGAGTTGGCAAAAGTAAGTGTTTGGGGTAGGTGGTTTCTTCCTATGTACACACTTCCTTCATTATTTGTCGGATTTATTATTGCAAAAAAAGGTATGGTAAGCGGGAAGAAAAAAGCGGCTTTAAGGTTTTTTCTGCTTTCGGGCGTGTTTTTAGCCTTAATGGGAGTGTTTAATAATTTATTCTGGGAACTTTTAGTTGTTTTTTGTTCCAGTTTGGCATTGGCAATCACATACCCCCTTGTCGAAGGGGTATATTCAGACATCATTGACAGAATGGGAAGGCAAAGAAAACATCTTATCGGTCTTTGCGCGTCAACAACAAGTATTTCATATATCGTAGGACCGATTGTTGCCGGAATTGTTTCTTCCAAAGTGGGAAGTGCAATGACCTTCGTATATTTGGGTTATTCGGTGATATTTATCTCCCTGTTATTAATGATTGCTACTCCTAAAAAATTAAAACTCCCACAAAAAGAGATTAAAAGGTGGACCGATTAGGAGAATGAACCTATAGTTTGATTAATTGTGCGATAAATTCTATAATATCGCGTACTGGGAAATATAATATTATTTTCCAAAAAAACAATATAGTATGAAAAAATATCTGTTTCTCATTGCCTTACTTGGAATATCCGTTGTACTTCTTATCAAACAGATTAATTTGAGAAAGTCGCTGATCGGAAGTTCTCAGGGAAAGGATAGTGCCGTCTCGATTATTCTCACGGGATTCGGGTCTAAAGATGATAAAAACAATTACGACGGTGAAATGACGCCGTTTGCAAGACAGCTAACCTCAGCTGTTGATAAAGGGGAATTGTTTAATTCGTGTCAGAGTACGGTCGAAGGCTATATTAAATCCAACAAAGTCGTTCTTTCCTCAACGGGAATGGGTAAAATTAACACAGCTTCATGCCTGACACAACTTCTTGGCCATTACGGGAATAATGTAAAAGAAGTGATTTTTGTTGGGATTGCCGGTATTACACCGGTAAAAGGAGGGATGCT
Organism: uncultured Gammaproteobacteria bacterium; assembly: GCA_964608405.1. Taxonomy (GTDB): domain Bacteria; phylum Patescibacteriota; class Microgenomatia; order UBA8517; family UBA8517; genus GWB1-38-13. The sequence goes on from CAZSNC010000015.1 coordinate 7,648, forward strand.
TGATGAGAAAGGTATTAGGCGCGATTCGGAGGTGGCAATGCTTGGAGATGTTTGCATAAATTCTTTGGCTTTCGATTTTGATTTGCAGCATTTTTCTTCTGACAAAGCCGAAACAAACGCAAAAGATGTGAAGTTTTGGGATTCGGAAAATATGTTTTCTTCAAAGTTTGTCATTAATAATTCAGGCCTTGCAGAAGAACTTTATAACGCAACAAAAGCAGTATATTGGCTTGAAGTTCCTGCTGATATTGCCGAGGTAAATGTTTTATATCATGGATCCTCAAGACCGGCCCGTGTGTGGGGATTGGACGAATGTATTGAGGCAACGGGAGATTTGTACTGGCACGATATTTATCTGGACGGGAAAGCGAGAGAAACGGGTGCCGATTTTATGAGCCGGGCACTGGGTAAAAACCTCGATTCCAAAGACATTCTCGTAGTTACTTCAATGGAAGCGTCATCTGCAGGCTATGTTGTTAAAAAGTGGAACGAAATACACGCAACAAGTGTGAGGTTTGCATACGTCAGATCGGCAAGTAATTTTGACCATTCGTATCTGACTTCCGCGAATATACCCGCTTTAGGCGGGAATGAAAGTCTGTCAAGAGTGTCGTCAACGGGAGCCGTTAATTATGCGATAGAAACCGCGTCATATCCGGTTCTTAAAATGTTTGAATTAAGAAGTGTAAATACAAAATAATGAATATTATATCTAATAATCTCAAGAGAGATTTCCGTCTGCTGCTCATAAACCCAAAGGATTTTTTGTATTCATATAAATATTCAACTAAGAAGTATGTTGAAATTTATCCATATAATCCCGATTCGCTGACGAATGCGAAAAAGTTGATTAAGCAACTTAAGAATAAATGTCCGTTTTTAAGACTATACTTAATCGGTTCGGTGGGACTCGGAATCGACGGAATGGGGGACATCGATCTTTATATTACTGCTCCCAGGAGTAAATTTGAGATCACCCAAAGTACGGTTACCGAAATGTTTGGAACCCCATCCAAAAAAAGAAGTGTCTTTGTTGAGTGGAATTTTAAGTACAATAAAATAGATGTAGAACTTAAATTAACGGATCCCCAGGATTCGCAGTTTAAAAGACAAATAACCCTCTTTAATTTATTGAAAAAGAAAAACAATTTGAAAGAGTATATTAAACTCAAAAAAGATTTGGGAAATTGTTCCGAGAGAGAATATATAAGAAGTAAAATGGACTTTTTTGAGAGACTTCTTGCCCACTCCAAATAATTGTAATCTTCATTACTGATTAACCTGAGGATTTTAGGTATCTTGACATATGAAATGATCGATAAAGGTCAATCATATAAACAGCTATGCAATATCAAACGCAAAAAATTATTAGAGAAAATGCAATTAACAGAAGGGTGTTGCCGACGGACATGGCAATATTTGCCACATCCTCAATTTCGGGATATAGCTATTTTTCAAGAAATGCCAATATTACAGGGCATGTTCTAAACCGCCGGTTATTTAATATCTTTAACGAAAATATTATTAAGGATATCTGGACACTTGTTTCATCCCCGGCGAATTAATATATGCACATCAACGGCATAAATTGTTAATGAAACCTTAATCTTTCTCGATTGGTCTTAAGTGGGGACATTTACAGGGATAACAATAAGTGCGGATTTTTTCAATAGATGGGTGGTCGTGAGTTTTTTTATAATGTGAGTCTTTGCTGTAGTAACAGCGCAGTTTATCAAAATCCGGCTCGCTTCTTTCATACATACCGGAATCTTTAAGATACAGCTCGAGCATTTCTGCAAAGCTTTTCTTTCCCATTTATAAGGTGAAAGATAACGCTTCCAGTTAATAAATTCAAGATCCTTACAGTATTTTAAAAAAGTATACCTTAGGTCTTGACCCTGCGATGGTTTTTCTCTACTTATTAAATTTAAAATAAGTAGAGATTGAAATAATTTAATATGTTTTGCATAATTTAATGATAAATAACATCCATGGTTAACGATACGGAGTACGACAAAAGTGTTACGAGGATAAATTCGGAAAATATTTTTCGATATCTTCAAGGATTTAAAACTACATCCTCTGGCGAGCAAATGTTCGGGAGAAGGGAAGAGTTTGCCAAAGTTATTGATCTTGGACCAGTCGTTTCTGATTCAATTAAATATATGTATGACAATCCAAAATATATGTTTAATCAACAGGGCCTAAGTGTCCCGGTGGAGCAGTTGAGGGTTATATATTTTGTATATGGACATTTAGGAAGCTCCGAAATTAGGTCAACTGATATAAGTTATGGCACTGAAGATTCAGTTGTAATGAAACCGTCTCTAGATCAGGCTATACAGAACAATGGTATACCGATTATTCAAATACATACGCACCCTAATGATTTTATGTTTACGCCTGATGATTATTTGTTTTTGATTTGGGGAACCAGTGAAACATCCTTTAGGATGTTGCAGTCTGTGATTGTTGCATGTCCTGGATTGCAGGTTATGGCACTGGCAACAAATGAAACTCCGATTTATGAATCTGTTAAAGATGCCTCCAATTATTTGGATAAAATAAAGATAGCATTTAACGATAATCTTCGTGAAGAAGTGTCAAACAGTATTTCAAGAGGAATCGGAAACTCCGAAGCTTTAAATGGATACGCGAGGAGGATTAATTCAATGCAGGTTGAATTGACGCGTGAGCTTGGATTAAAAATGTATACAAGTAATAATATGCGAATTTTTAAAGAATTTACTGCTTAATTTATTAGGAGGGATACTCTACCTTCATTAGAGGAGTTATCTAATGTAATATAAATTATTGTGTTTAGTAGTCTTTCAATGTTTGCTTTTGCATTTGTCCTTCTTTGGATAGGTTCAGGACTTGCCGTTAATTCCGTAAATAAAATTGCCCACTACTTACGTTCATCTTCGTTTTTCGTTTCCTTTTTTATCTTAGGTCTTTTTACTTCAATTACGGAAATCATTGTAGGAGTAAACGCATTGATCGAAAACAAACCGGAGATATATATCGGTAATCTTTTGGGAAGTTCGGTGGTGGTATTTATATTGATAATCCCTCTTCTTGCGGTTATCGGTAACGGCATAAGATTGAATCATTCTTTCAGGTTTAAGGATTTGGTTTCGGCGACTTTGGTGGTGGGGTTTCCGGCGATACTGACACTGGACAACAAAATTGGGGTAATCGACGCGATTGTCTGTATTACCGTCTATTTTTATTTCATCTACATGCTCGAAAAGGAAAACGGGTTGATTGGTACACTTCTTCATGTTGATATTACTCAAAAAACCCTTCTTCATAGTTTTTTGAAGATGGTTTTAGCAATTGTTCTTGTATTTTCTGCAAGCAGGATTTTGGTTGATCAAACACCGATAATTGGAGGGTACTTGGGAGTATCTCCTTTTATTATCAGTATATTGTTGATTTCGATCGGTACAAACATTCCTGAACTTTCAATTGCAATAAGGTCGATTCTCTCAAACCACAAAGAGATCGCATTTGGAAATTATGTCGGATCGGCGACGCTTAATACGCTGGAAATGGGAATACTAAGTCTTATTAGGGGAAAAATAACCCCGGCAATGGGATCAAATTTTTCGGTACTTTCTTTTATTTTGGGCTTGGCGCTTTTTGTCTACTACGTAAAAAGTGCAAATACTATTTCAAGAAAAGAAGGAATGATTCTTCTTTTTTGTTATCTTCTTTTCATCTTTTACGAAATATTTACAGGTCCAGGGTGGAGTGTAAGGTTTTAGATTGGAAAAATATACGACATGGTGTGTTTTTCGTTTCACGCTTCTATGATACAATTGACCGATGATTGAATATAAGTACTGTACTCAGTGTAAGGGCAACTTGGATTTAAGCGGTGATTACCCCAAGTGTCCAAACTGCAACATTGTATTTTATAAAAACTCAAAACCAACGGTAGGTGTTTTACCGGTTAAAGACGGAAAAGTCTTGTTGGCAAAAAGAGAAATAGATCCGTTTAAAGGGGCGTTTGATATTATCGGTGGATTTCTAGAAAATGGAGAACACCCTTTGGATGGACTAAAACGGGAAGTCATGGAAGAAACAGGGTTAGTGATACGAGCAACGGAAATACTTGGAATTTATATGGATCAGTACGGGAAAGACGGGGATTACACTTTAAATATTCACTATATTGGTGATGTGATCGGTGGGAAAATGAAGGCAAAAGATGATGTGGCGTCGTTGCAGTGGGTGGACATTAATAATGCTCCGACGAATGAAGGATTTAAAAATACACAGGAAGCAATAACTGATTTGAAGATTTGGTTCCAAAAAAAACAAAAAACGATAATTTTGTAATGTAATTTACGATAAAAATATGAGCAATATCCGAATGACGACCTTTTAAATAAAAAACTTGTGACCTTTCTCAAATCTCTGAATATACTCTATTCATTATTCTCAATATATACTAACAGGTTTTATTTTATAGTGTCACAAACGCTCCTGAAGTATTGGTGGGGTATCCACAGATCTTGCTTCATATAAGTATAATATTGTTATGTGCGGCAGGTTTACTTTGGGAAACGTAACAGGAATTGAAAAAAGATTTAAAACTTCAAATAAGATGCCGTTATTCGAACCAAGTTGGAATATTGCTCCCGGTCAAATGACCCCGACAATTACCAGAAATTCACCTAATCAGATCGTAATGATGAAGTGGGGCCTAATTTTGAGTGAAGAAAGTCGGTATGGGATTATTAATATCCGTAGTGAATCAACAAAAGAAAAACCATTTTTTCAACATTTTTTAAAGGAAAAGAGATGTTTAATAGTTGCCGATTCTTTTTATGAATGGGGAGAGGTTAACCTGGAAGGGAAGACAGAAAAATATCCGTTTAATTTCTTCTTAAAGGATAGAAGGCTTTTTGGATTTGCCGGTATATACAATGATATTAAAGATGCTGAAGGAAGGGCTTTGTATACTTGTGCAATACTGACAACTATTCCAAATAAATTAGTTGGCAAAGTACACAATAGAATGCCTGTAATTGTAAAAGAGGAAGACGAAGATTATTGGATAGATTCCAAGAATAATGATTTTAATAAACTGTATGAATTATTGATCCCATACTCCGAAAAAGAGATGGGGATAAATGTAGTATCAAGAAGAGTAAATAGTTTACGTAATGATGACAAAGACATAATCAATCCAATTAAATTAGTACACATCTGAAATATAACATTTGAGGCTTTCTGGATCTATTAGGTACAGTATATTTGTAATAACTGTGAGTGAAAGAGGCCGATAATGAAAAGCTAAAGATGTTTAACAATGCCCTTTATTGTTTGATATATTGGGTCTTGTCCATCATTTTGTCCTGGAATTGCGTCTAACCAAATCTGATCACCGACATTAAATACCACAGCGTTATAACAATGGTAATTCTATTGTCTTGGACTGGTTATAGTAATCCTCTTATCCTTTGGAACATTAAAGACGTTTGGATATACTCCTTTTAACATGTCTGGTGAATCTATTAGTTTTTGAAGTAAATTTTGTATAAGCTTACTGGAAATGCAGAAGTTTTAATAATTTATCCGTCATCATTTGCGCAGTCTCTTCAATAAGGGGCTTACAAGTACCCGGTTGTGTAATAACTACCGTCGGAGCTTGAAATAATAATTTCTGATCAGGTTTAAGTTTGCGTAATCTATCAATCCTTTTTTTATCGGTTACGAGTCCGATCTGAGTAGCAGAGTGTCCAAATAATGATAATTGTGGCGCGCATCGAGTAAGAACGACGTGTTTATTAGACATGTCAGGATTATCTTCTAAATCTTTCTGAGTTTTTTGTACTAAAGCACAACCTTGGCATGAATTAAACCTTCTGATTTGATTCCCGAATTCCATATGTTTATTTTGTTGATTTAATCTTAAGAATTATATTCTCAGAAGCAGGAAAAATCAACTATAGGACATCACGTATAATGATGTATTAATTAAAACAGAGGTGTGGGTAATTTTAACAACGGAGAGGTCGTAAACGAAGTGGTAGTTTTGGATGGAATCTGTCCGAACTTTTTATATTCAAAATTAATGATTTGCAAAGTTTAGTATTTTGTCAGGTACGTGCTGGTAGGCAGGTGTATTGTTTAGATTTATATGTTTTACTTTTGAAAGATGGTATAATCCTGTACCTGCCTAATTAATAGGAGGTGAAATTTGATTATGGAAGGGTGTACAGCAAGAATAGCGAGTCTGGACTTGGACGGACGAATAAGGGTAAGTTGTTCTCAATGTAAAGGTTGTCTGAGAGAAGAAATAGCAAATGGGACTTATCTAGTTAAAAAAGATGAGGTATTTGAAGGAGAATGTTATACGGAAGAGGGCCCGCAAGGTCAGAGAAGTCGATGGGAAAGAGAGACAACTTTTAGAGAGCAAAGAGAAATATTCCACTTATAACTATATTCGGCGAATTTGGATTTGGTGATCGTTGAATAGTTTTTGTAGCATATTATTTAATAGTTTTGCTGTTTACATATAGTATGTTATGTTTTGTGGTATTGTTGTTGTAAAGAATGACTTGTATTATCAAGTCATGTCTGATACCAAAATGCTTCAAGCTATCATTGATGGTCAGAAAGCTATTAAAGAGGAGTTGAGGGCGGATATTGAAAAGATTAGCGAAAAGGTAGATAAAGGCTTTAAGAATGTTAATAAAAGAATAGATGAAACAAACGAAAGGCTTGATAAGATTGGCAAAAGCGTAGCGTATTTAGAAGATGATGCACCAACAGTTAGGGAGTTTGATAATCTTGAAAAAAGAGTCTCCAAATTAGAAGAACAGGCAATAAATTGACTTCTGGTAGCTTTCTTGTGAGGAGGAAATATTTGAGAAATCAAGTGTTGCAATTTACGATTTAATAACGAACTACGCAGAAATAGTAACTTTCAAATAATCACGGGTTAACTATTAGTATGTTTTATTACGAAGAGTCATTCACTGCGTGTTTGTAAATTCGAACTTTTCTTCATCCACCCCAGTTTTTTTACTAATTTATGAAGCTAAATTAATTCAACAGGAACTAGTAAACTTTGTCAGGAACTGGTTCAGATGCGAATATTCAAAATGTTATTATCCGTTATAATTGTTCTTATGAATGAAATTCAAGTAATCACATTAGAAGATCTGGGTTTTAATAATTTCCATAAAAAGGGAATAGAAGATTTAGATTTATTTGAGCATTCTGTTGCCAGAATTATAGCCGAATATAAGGGGGCATATAGAGTAAGAAGCATTAACGGGGAATATTTGGCGAAAATTACCGGTAAACAGATGTTTCTTGCGGAAAAAAGAGAAGACTATCCTGCGGTCGGGGACTTTGTCTTAATAAATGAATCATTAGGGGGAAACACAGTTATTTATAAGGTGTTACCCAGAAAGACTGTGCTTATGAAAAAGTACAGCAGCAAGGAAGAAAACCAACTAATAGCGGCAAACATCGATACTGCATTTATTGTGGAATCGCCAGATAGGGATTACAACCTGAATCGTATTGAGAGATTTTTCGTTATTGCTAAAGCTGGTGGAATTAATCCAGTCATAATTCTTAATAAAACTGACTTAATCAGTGAGGAAGAATTGCGCACGAAAACAACCGAGATTAAAGAGAGATTTGGAGATACTGATCTTCTTTTGACAAGCACAGTTACAGAAATGGGATTGGGTGAGTTGGAAAAGTATATTACCAGAGGTAAGACCTATTGTTTTTTGGGTTCATCTGGGGTGGGTAAATCAACGCTAATTAATAAATTACTGGGAATAAATGAAATTAGAACAATAGAAATTAGTAAATCTACAGGCAGAGGAAAACATACTACATCAGTTAGGGAGATATATTTTTTAAAGAATGGGGGAATAGTTATTGACAACCCGGGGACAAGAGAAGTTGGGATTGGTGATTCGGCCATAGGTATTGAAAATGTGTTTGATGAAATAACATTACTCTCTCAGAAATGCAGATATAGTGACTGTACTCATATTAACGAACCTAACTGTGCAATTTTGGAAGCAGTAGAAGAGGGCATAATGGATAAAGACAAATATTTAAATTACTTGAAATTGCGGAGAGAGACAGAATTTTTCAAAATGAATGAGGTGGAAAGAAGAGCCAAAGACCGGAAGTTCGGAAAAATTATTAAGAAGGCAAAAGACGAGCTTGAGAATTATTGAAATTTGCTGATATGAGGCTATTATTGCAGGGGATAGTGAACTTTGTCGGAAACATCTACTATAATAATTATTAAAGTGAGACAAGTAAAACTGGCTTTAATTATTGCGATACTTAACTTTTTGTTGAGCGTATATTATTTAATTGTTGGATTTAAATTATCTGCGCTGTTTTTGGAGTTTAATGCGAGAGCACCTAATCCTATTTTTAATAAATATTTCTTAGGATATTTACTCGTGGCAATATTGACTTTTGTTTATTGGTACTACTTGAAGCGAAGCATAAAAAGAGGTTTGAGAGTAAACAAGAAAATATTTAATTTAATACTTCTTTTACTGGCTGCCCCAATTATTTATATAGTAGTTACAGAAATTTACTCTCTAATAATTATCTACATTGTTTTTCCACTGACAATTTGATGCTGTTTTACAGTGATAAATGGAAACTATTCGAACTTTTTACACAGAAATATGTCTAATAGAAATTTGATGGGGTAAGAGTTCGAACTCGAGCCTGGGGATATCTATTAAGAAATGCTTGGTTAACGCGATCATTGCCGGTTTTTATTTCTATTCCTATAACTTCTTCATTTTTTGTTAAAACCAAATCAATTTCTGATCCCTGTTTGGTTCTCCAAAAATTCATTTTGAATTCATTTCCCTGGTAAGCATTTATTTTTAAACATTCCGAGATAATGAAATTTTCAAAAATAGCACCAAAATCCTGTCTTGACTGGATAGTACTGAAATTATCAATAAGTGCATTTCGTAATCCTAAGTCGTAGAAGTAATATTTATTCATTTTTCCAATTTCGTCTCTACCTACTTTTGAATAAGGTTTAAGGGAAAAAATGATAAAACTTTGTTCAAATATATCCAAATAACGGCGGATTGTAATAGTACTCATATTTAGGCGATTAGACAACTCAGAAATGTTTACTAACGATCCAATTTGATAGGCAAGTAAACGTAAAAGATTAAGAGCTCCGCTGCGATTTTCTATAGCTTGAAGTTCTACCAAATCCTTGAAAATAACGCTATCAACTAGATTTTTAAGATAATCTTGACTGTTCGGTTTATCCACGAGGTGCGGATATAACCCATAGATTAAGACATTTTCCAAAACACCTTTTAAATCAAAAGTATTAACTTTTTCTTGTAGTGTTTCTCCTAACATATTTTCCAATATGTTATAGTTGAGATTATTTTCAATCCCTTTTTGGTAAAGATATTCTGAGAAGGTAAGAGGGTAAAGATGATAATCAATTTTACGCCCTGCTAAACTTTCTGTGGCACGGTTTTTAATTTGCAGCGAGGATGACCCTGTAATAATTAGATTAACATCCGGCATTTGATCATAGATAATTTTGGCAGCCCTGCCTGGATCTGAAAGTAGGTGGACTTCATCAATTATTAATTTTGTGGTTTGTGGAGGTAGAATCTGCTTATAGATTGAAATGTCATATCTTTCAAGGTTCATCTTTACAGTTTCGTTATCTACAAGTAGGTAAAACGCTTCAGGAAAAAGTTTTTTCAGTAAAGTAGTTTTTCCCACCTGCCTCGCACCAAGCAAAATCAGTATTTCCTTGTTTTGAACAAAATGATTAGTTATAGTTTGATCAATATGCCTAATCTGTTTCATATAACGATTTTAGTATACCTAAAACTATATGTCAATAGTTAAATGGTTATATCTATATGTATGTTTATCTTTGTTTTGCAGTCCTGGATGGAAAGTATTCGAACTTTTTACACACAGATTTAAGACATTGTTGTACTAAGTTTATTAGTATTTTATAATAAATCTCATATGGGTGACGATAGTGGTGGCAAGGAAGTAATTAACGGTCCCAATACTCCAAAATTTAATAAATCAGATTATTCTTTTGGCTATTTTGAACCAAATGGTGAATTAATAGAAAACCCATTTGATGCCAAACAATTGGGAGATTGGGACAGAATGAATGATTTGAATGAGGGTAAGCTGTTTGGTAAAGGTCAAAAACTTACATTACCTAATTTAAAAGATGGAGGTTTTAAACTGGTGTTTGGTCGAGACAAAAACACTTGTGATTTGGTAATTGATATGGATATAACCGGCGATTTTGCTGAAAGGGAAATGGCTGTATCGCGGCGACATTTTGAAATTCAGAAAAGAAGGGATGGAAAATGGGAAGTTGCAGATTTAGGCTCTACAAACGGTGTTGATTGTAGTAGGGAAGAATCTGGTGTCAAATCTGTAAATTTGAAAAACGATACGGAACCATGGGTTTTGAAAAACGGCGACACGATAGTTGTAGGAGGTGGACCAGGAACCGCAGGACGCATAATTGGTTTTAGATATTATGAACCTGAAGGTGGGGAACCATATCTTGTAAAGTTTAATGCAACCTCAGTTGATGAGTTAGCTACTGCATCGGGTTTATATAATCAGAGACCAGATTTGCTTGGTAAACTTCCAACAGAAAGTCTTTCAGAGGAAGTCCAAAAACAAGTTGAAGAGAAAGGAGAAAATTTAGTAGCTCTTCATTTGGAATTGGATGAACTACAAAAATCTGGTGAAAAGACTAAGTATTATGAAAAATCATATTTATTGAACACATCAATTTTAGCTGTAGTAAAAGATTTAGGTGATAGATTTTATCAGGGTGATTGGGCAATCGCTGCGGGAGAGATTGGTTCTTGGGCTTATAAAAAAGGAGATGAGTTGATCAAAGAAAAAGGAGAAGGTATATCTGAAGACGAATACAATAAAGTAAAAACATATCTAACACTATCTTCACAATTGATGGAGTTATCTGTCAATTACGTTTATAAAGGTTGACAGAATCGTGGTATACAATTAATTCATTGTGTTCGATTTTCCCTTCTTCAACTCTAATTTTCGGAGCTAATTTTCTTCAGCAGGGGTGGGAAGAATCGAACTTCCGTCACGGGTTTTGGAGACCCGGGTCCTGCCGCTGAACGACACCCCTATGTTGCATAATTATACCAACAAATACTCTTTACTTACAGAATATAACGTTTAGAGGGTTGTCACAGTATGGAGTCAATAATATTTTCCATTTC
>CAZSNC010000016.1:0-18615 GCA_964608405.1 uncultured Gammaproteobacteria bacterium
AAAAACCGTTTTAGGGTTAACAATTGCGGCGTAAACACTAATTTGGCGGAGGGTACAGGATTTGAACCTGTGTAGGGATTGCTCCCTCGAGTTTTCGAAACTCGTGCAATTGGCCGCTATGCGAACCCTCCAATAAGGTTTATTGTGCCCCCGATCAGAATTGAACTGATATCTACAGTTCCGCAAACTGTTGCTCTATCCGTTGAGCTACGGGGGCGCAGGCACTATTTTACTATAGATTTGGAAATTGCGGAAATAATTAGCTGTGGGAGAGAAATTACTTTAAACCAGGAAGTTTTTTGGTAAACCAGTTTGCGGCTTTGTCCAAAATTGATGGAGGCGCCTTTTCAAAAAGAAGGTATTTGGACAATATATCTTTAATTTTTTCCCTGTCCGTGCCATTTATAACAACCTCAAGTCTTCCGCCTATTGTGTATGCCTCAAAGACAAGAATTTCGTCGTTGAATCTTTTAGTAAACCAAAAACGGTTTAAATCTCCCCATGGACTTAGTTTGTCAGCCATTTTGATCCCCCAGGTTGTGATTTTATATTGGATACTTTCCGGTTCAACGGTACTTAGGATGTAGTAGAGGAAGATAATGGAAATGATTAGGATTACAGGCATAAAACCCTCGGCAAAAAAAAGAATGAGCCCCACTATCAAAGTGATAACAATGACAGTTGTCCAGAAGTCCTTGTCTCTTCTTTTAAAAGGCCTTGCCGGTGCGGTCCAGGATAATAACAATTTCTCACTTTCCTGCTTTGAAGTTTGTTTGGGGGAATTTGTCGTATTCTCAACCTTTTTCTCAGTGTCCTTCTTAATATCCTCTTTTACTTTCTTGTTTGTTTCCATAATCTTTCCCATATCATTATAACAAGGTAAAAAAGAAAATGTACATACGGATTGTTTTAGTGCATCCCCATTAGTACCCTTGGGATTAAATATCATATAGAGTCCTTATTTGATATAATCTCTGTGCGTGGAGGTGTCGCCTAGTGGTCGATGGCAGAGGTTTGCTAAACCTCGACCCGCAAGGGTCACGTGAGTTCGAATCTCACCACCTCCGCAAAAAAGTCTCTAAAGACGTGGGTTTGTAAAAAATTCTGCTATAATACCGATATGTTCAAAAACATGAATCTGATTTCAGCCGCGGTTGTGGGGGAAATTGAGAAGGGCAAATTAAAGTTTTTTTTGGTAAAAAACAGTGAAGAGTCAGAATGGGAAATTCCAAAACTGGCAGTGAGAAAGACTGAATCTTCGGTGCGTGCGGTACTTAGAATGATTGGAGAACAGGCAGGAATGAGGGCAAGAATTCTTGATGAAGCAATCAGGTACACCTCAACACTGCAAGTTAACGGAAAATCTGTGACACAGAAGCTTTTTTATTACGCTCTCATACACAAGGTTGATTCGGGTGAGAGTATTGGATTTTTTGAAAGTGCCTGGCTTGAATATCCGAAAGCTGTTAAAAAACTAAATTCAAAAAGAGAAAAAGAAGCACTTTCAAACTCCAACAAAATCTTGAAGGAATGGTGGAAGAAAAAGAAAAGAAGAAGTCAAAAATCCATTGCGATTGAGGAAGCTTAATGCTATCCAAAAAAGAAATACATCTATGGTGAGGTCGCATAGTGGACTAGTGCACACGATTGGAAATCGTGAGTAGCCGTAAGGTTACCGAGGGTTCGAATCCCTCCCTCACCGCCAAAATTGAAGTTATGAAAAAAGAAAAAATACTGACAGAGGAAAACATTCTGGATGTAACCGGACGGGAAATGCCTTGCGCAAAAGATTGTCTGATAGGCCGTCAGTGTGCAGACGGGTATAAAGACGAAAACGATGTGTGTGATTCAAATATAAGGAATATTAAAGAAAAATTACTCAAGTTGGGTTATGTATCTGACACCAGGACAACCAGGGTAGGAAAATTTTTCGGTATCAGGGTGCTTGACCACAACAGTGATAAATTACCTTTTCCGCCGCTTGCAGACATAGAAATAAAAGATGGAAAATTAGATATTCGATGATTTCAATTTGAAAGACATTTTTAGTTGTGGTCTGTTCTTCTTCATAAGGATTATTTAAAATAACAATTGATGCGGAGAATTTGGCTGACAATAATAATAGTTTTTTATACTGCATTTGCACTTTCATCTGTATTTATTCCGTATGGGGAGCAACATTTTTCATTTCTTTCACTCGCCTTTTTAGAAGGACGTTTAGATCTAAATGGTTATCCTCTCGTCTGGAACGACATAGCAATTTTTAATGGGAATAAGTATTTGCCACTTGGACCCTTTCCAGCAGTTTTGATCACCCCGTTTGTTTTCATTTGGAGGGCGTTCGGCGGCGTATTTTTTCATAGATACATTCATGGGATCTTTGTTTTAGGTGTATTTTTTCTTCTCTATAAAATATCTCGACACTTAAAATATAGCGTAAGAGATAGTTTTTTTTGGGCTTTTGCTTTTAATTTGGGAAGTGCGTTTGTTGCAATTTCAATAAATGGATGGAGTTGGTCTTTCGCCCAAGTGATAACGGTATTTTTAATTTTTTGTTCGATTTATGAATTTATAACAAGGAAAAGATTTCTATTAATAGGAATAATGTACGCGATGATTTTAGCAACCAGAGCCACTGCAATTATAGGAATAATTTATTATTTCTTGGAAATTGTTTTTTCCAAAGAGACAACGAAAAGGAAGATAAATAATACTGCTTTGCTGGTGGTGCCAATTATATGCGTTACTGCATTTTTAATGCTCTACAACTTTTTAAGGTTTGGGAACCTTTTTGAACAGGGTTATATGTATCAACAAATTTATGTCGGTTTGAGAAGGGCCAGGGACCTGGGACTGATTAGTTTTGTTCACATTCCAGGGAATTTGTACTATTTATTTTTGGCATCACCGACACAAGTATTTATGGATGGTCTATCGAAAACATTGAAATTTCCGTTTATTACCTACGACACTTGGGGTTTGGGGATTTTTTATACCTCTCCGTATTTATTAACTCTTTTTACCTATAAATTCCGTGAAAGGTCCTCAAGACTTCTCCTTATTACGACGCTTCTTGTCCTTATCCCGGTAATAATGTATTACGGAATTGGTGTTAACCAATTCGGGTATCGTTATGCATTGGATTTTATGCCCTATGTGTTTTTTATTCTGATGAAAGATTATAAAAGTAAGATTTTGTCGTTTGGTTTTAGAGCAGTTGTTGTTTTTTCCATATTGTTTAATTTTTACTTACTATTTTCAAAATCTTTTATATAATAAATTGATTTGTTACACATAGAAAATATTTAGCATTATAAAAGGAGTGCAAATTGAGTCATATGAATTACGCATTTTTTATTAAATCTGTTTCTGGTTTTCTAAACAGAAATAGGCTATTTTTATTATTTCTACTGTTGTATTTGGCTTTTATAACCTATTTCTTTCGGGGAATTTCAACGATCGATCCCGATTTTGGCTGGAGGTTAAAAGTGGGGGAGATAATTAAACACTATGGCATTCCACAAACAGACCCTTTTTCTTATACAATGCCTTCATTTCCTTTTGTGGACCACGCCTGGTTTTTTAGTCTTCTAATTTTTCTGACTTATCCGATTTTTTCAAATGGTCTGCTATCCTTACTTTTAACATTTTTGGTGTTTACGTGTCTTATCTTGGCAACTTCAAGGCTTTTGGATGAAGACTTCCAACACGCGGACTTTAAAGCATCTTACGAAAGATTGTTGCACCCCATGTTATTGGTGGTATTAACTTTTCTACTTTTATTTTTTTCTGTGAGAGCCCAAATAATTTCATGGTTTATATTTGCAGTATTAAATCTTCTCCTGTTTAAAAAGGATAATTATGTTAGATATCGATATTTTTTGCCTTTGATATTTTTCTTTTGGGCAAACCTGCATGGAGGGTATTCAATAGGCCTGGCAGAGCTTGCTTACTTTATTCTTTTTAGATTTATCTTTGGAAAAAAGGGTGGATGGAGGGATTTTTTAATTTTACTTTTTAGTATTCTTGCAACACTAATTACTCCATATGGCTTGGGCGGATGGAGAGAGGTTGTGTCATCGGTTATCGATTCGCGCCTGCGTTGGTCGATAGCTGAATGGATGCCGTCAGTTACTTTTTTTGACATATCGATGGCATTTTATATTGCGATGTCTGTTTTTATGGTTTTCCTAAAAAGAAAAGAGGTTCCGAAAATTCAATTTGTCTTTTTTTGGTTAATGCTTTTTATGGGAATTACAAGTAGGCGAAACATGCCATTTTTTATGATTTATTCCCTACCCTTAACTATTTATTCGATAAATAGATTTTATCTTGGTGTTTCAGGCAGCAATGACTCTCGAGAAAAATTCCGTGTGGCTTTTAATTTTATCAGGGTGGTGTCGGTTATTCTTCTTCTTACGCAAATGTACATCACATATTGGAGGGCATATTCTTCCAATAATATGACACTGAAAAAGAATGACTTCTATCCGTCTCAGGCAGTTTCTTATCTTAAAAGTAAAAGTATAAATGGTGAGGTGTTCTCGAGTTATGGGTGGGGTGGTTATTTAATATGGAAATATCCCGAAAAGAAGGTTTTTATTGACGGAAGGATGCCTAGTTGGAAATTTACCCCAACAAACTCAGATAAGGAAAGTCCTTCTGTATACGATGATTACTTAGCTATCAATAATGGAGAGCTCGATTTCAATGCGGTTTCGGAAAAATATAATATACAGTATGTTTTATGGCCGAAGGAAAAAGACTCTTTTTCTAAAAATCTTGAGAGAAAGATTAGAAACATCAAAATATTTAAAAAAGACGGCAGCGACTTTTCTTTTACGGGGTATTTGAAAAATAACGGCTGGCGGATTATTTATGAGGACCAAACATCGGAAATTTATACACATATAAACACTGAAAGAATTTAATATTTGCACCATTTTTTTCTAAGAAAAGTAAATTATTCTTAAACTGCCTGCCTTAAGCCCTTCTTTCTAATTTGAGGTATACTTGGAGTTAATGGCAGGAACAATAGAGGAAATAAAAGCAAAAGCGGATATCGTGTCGATCATTTCCGAACGTCTTAGTGTTAAAAAAGCTGGGAAACATTTTAAAGCGCTTTGTCCCTTCCATGGAGAAAAAACTCCTTCATTTATGATCTCCCCGGAACTTCAGATTTATAAGTGTTTCGGTTGCGGGGAGAGCGGTGATGTTATTTCCTTTTTGGAAAAATACGAAGGGATGGATTTTAACGAAGCTATTACTTATCTTTCGGAAAAAACCGGTATTAAGCTTGACAATACTTCTTTCCAACCAAAGAAAGACAAGGAAAGAATAATAGAAATCAACGAACTGGCAACAAAATATTATCAATACCTTCTTTTAAAGCACAAACTTGGTAAAGATGCCCTTTCCTACCTTACAGAAAAAAGAAAATTGAAATTAGATACGATTGAAAAATTCAAAATCGGTTATTCTCCGGAGAATCCGCAATTATTCGAATCGTTCTTTATAAAGAAAAAAGGTTTAACGAACAAAGATCTTGTTGCGGCAGGAATTTGTTATGAAAAATACGGAAGGCCTGTTGACAGGTTTTCCGGAAGGATTACTTTTCCACTTTTCGACCATAGAGGAAACCCCGTCGGATTTTCCGGAAGGATATTGTCTGCCCAAAATACCGAATCGGCGAAATACATCAATACTCCCGAAACACCGGCTTACCACAAGTCTGAAGTATTGTTTGGTCTTAATTTTACAAAAAGTGACATAAAAAATGCAGGGAATGCGATAGTTGTCGAAGGCGAGCTTGATATGATATCTCCCTGGCAGAGAGGTGTTAAAAACATAATTGCAATTAAAGGGTCGGCATTAACGGAAGCCCACACAAAATTGATATCACGTTTTACAAAAAACATTACACTTGCCCTTGATGCCGATTTTGCCGGTAATGCCGCAGCAAAAAGAGGGATTGAAATAGCACAAAACATTGGGTTGAAAGTGAAAGTAGCCCAACTTAAAGGCTACAAAGATCCGGACGAGATGGCACTATCTGATATCGACGCACTTTCAAAATGTTTAAACTCTGCCGTTCCCGTATATGATTTTATTATCGAAAGTGCTTTGGAAAAATTCGACAGTAATTCGGTAGACGGAAAGATGGACATATCAAAAGAAGTGATCCCATTTTTGGCAAAGATAGAAGACGACATTTTGAAGGCATATTATGTTGAGTATTTAGCTAAAAAAATAAAGATCCCTTACGAATCGGTATATTCGGAAGTTGAAAAAAATAGAATCAGCAGGCTTGTGACGACAAATGAAAAGCCATTGGAGGAAGAGAAACACGACAAAAGGGAGCTTCTTGAGGAAACACTTTTGACTTTGTATTTAATGAGTACACCTTCAAATGCGGTTGAGGCAAAAAGTACTTTCAAAACACAATTCATTCTTAAAATA
Source organism: uncultured Gammaproteobacteria bacterium (assembly GCA_964608405.1). Taxonomy (GTDB): domain Bacteria; phylum Patescibacteriota; class Microgenomatia; order UBA8517; family UBA8517; genus GWB1-38-13. The sequence goes on from CAZSNC010000016.1 coordinate 6,460, forward strand.
TTGGAAAAGTTATCACAGTTTTTGAAGGATAATAAGTTCGATATTAAATCGTTTTCGCAATATCTACCCGAGGAATTGAAAGTAAAATTCAATGAAATCTATTTACTTCATGCCTCCGATATCGAAAATCTGGACAGCGAAAAAATTCAAAAAGAAATCGAATATCTGAAGAAGAGTCTTGGTATTTTTGAACTGACCGAGTCGCAAAAAGTATTAATCGAAGACATTAAAACTGCCGAAGAGGGTGGTGACAAGGACAAGGTGAGTACTCTTCAGAAAAAATTAAACGATTTGGTTAAAGTAAAGACGAAGCTTGGGGGAGGGGATTAACAATTACGCCGTCATTGAATAATGGGACATTTTAGTTATAATACTTAAGAAGAATAATTTTCCTCAAATTATTGTGAAAGCATATGATTAGAAAAGATGTTGGTGAACTTATCAAGCACGCCCGTGACCAGGGTTTTTTGACCCAGGATGAAATTCTTGAGGTTTTTTCCGATGCGGAGGAAAGACTTGTCGAGCTTGACAATCTTTACGATAGCCTTTTATCTGAAGGAATTGACGTATTTGAGTCTGTTGAAGCTGAAGAAACCGAAACCGAAGAAAAAGCCAAAGAGAAACTTGAGCGGGAAATTGAAATACTTACTAAATTAACCGGAGCGGAATCTACAGATCCAGTCAGGCAGTACTTGAGAGAAATTGGAAAAGTATCGCTTCTTACGGCTGAGGATGAGGTAGAACTGGCAAAACGTTTCGAAAAAAACGAAAAGTTAGCCAAAGATAAACTCACGGAATCAAATCTCAGGTTGGTTGTTTCGATTGCAAAAAAGTATATCGGACGCGGATTGTCACTTCTGGATCTTATCCAGGAAGGAAATCAGGGGTTGATTCGTGCCGTTGAGAAATACAACTGGAGAAAAGGATTCAAGTTTTCAACATATGCCACATGGTGGATCAGACAGGCAATAACCCGTGCAATTGCCGACCAGGCAAGAACAATTCGAATCCCTGTTCATATGGTTGAGACAATAAACAAGCTTTATAGAACTTCAAGGAGATTAATGCAGACGCTTGGGCGTGAGCCTACACCCGAGGAGATTGGCGACGAAGTCGGAATCGAACCTGATAGAGTACGTGAGATTTTCAAGATTGCCCAGGAAGTTACTTCGCTTGAAGCACCGGTCGGAGAGGATAAAGAAAGCTTTTTAGGAGATTTCATTCCTGATGAATCACAACTTTCACCTGTTGATGCCGCATCAAAACAACTTCTTAAAGACCACCTGGAGGAAGTTTTAAAAACTCTTTCGGAAAGGGAAGCAAAAGTGTTAAAACTCCGCTTCGGACTTGAAGGAACGAAATCAATGACTTTGGAAGAAGTGGGGAAAGTCTTTGGTGTAACCAGGGAGAGAATAAGACAAATAGAAGCGAAAGCTCTTCGTAAACTTAAACATCCCAGTAGAAGGAAGAAATTACAGGACTACCTTGAGTAACTTGACCCTATCTGTTTATAAAAAATTCTTAATTAGAAGCTTGATTGGTTGTATCATTGCTTAATCATGGTAAAGAAGTATGTTTTGTATATCGGTGTGGTTGTGTATGTTGTTGTGATTCCATTTCTTTTTATTAGTTATCTTCGAACTCCGAAATTTTTGATTCAGACAGATGTGATTAGTTTTTTAACGGGAGCAAAAATTGTAAAAGACGGAAAAATAGAGCATTTGTATGAGATAAATACCCAGTATGAATATCAAAATACAATCGTATCACCTGATAAAAAAGGACTACTTCCTTTCAGAAATTTTCCAATTACAGCAGCCTTTTACATACCACTTTTGGGTTTGAGTTTAAAAAATTCCTATATTGTGATATTTGTTGTCAATGTATTACTTCTTTGTCTGTCTGTTTATTTATTTATGCGCTTGTTACCGGCTTTGAAGACATACGTGGTGTTGTATTTTGTTCCATTTTTTTTCTGGCCAAGTGTTAACAATCTAATTGTCGGTCAATATACTCCGGTAATCTTACTGATTTTACTAGCGGTGTACGTTTCCCAACAAAGAGAAAAAAGTTTTTGGACGGGTTTTGTCACATCATTTCTATTTATTAAACCACAATATTTATTATTTACCCCTTTTTCGTATGCAATATCTACAAATAAGAAAAAATATATTATCGGTTTTGTTGTTGGAGCACTTATTTTTATTGTCATAAATCTTGCAATAACCCAAAGCATAAAACCGGGTGTGTATTATCTATCTTTTGTGTTTGGAACAGAGAGTTCTATTTTTGGTAGCAGACCTTACCAGATGTATACACTATATGGTGCAGCTATGCACTTCTTTCCAGGCATAAATCCCCAGCTTTTGGTTATTAGTAATATGTTTTTGTATTTATTGTGTACTTTTTCTATTCTTGCCAGGAGAAAAACTTTTACCGTGAGAACGCTTTTTTCTCTTGGAATTATTCTTACGTTATTGTTTTCAATGCACGCTTTAACACACGATTTATTAGTGATATTAATTCCAGCCTTTTTGTTCTTAGGTTCGGATTTACCAAAGAAGAGATATCCGGTTGTTAGCGTGCTTATTTTTCTCGTAGGGTTAACAACCCTCTTCCCGTTAAGTTTACCAACAATATTTGCCCTAATTTTTATTTGTGGATTTTTGTTAAAGGATAAACACTCCTACGCTCCAGAGCATCATAAACAAGGCTTGTAGAATTATTAGAAAGATCGGGATTAATACCTTTGTACCCTTACCTGTAATTAAAGCCATTGAAAAAAAGAAAGGAAATATTGCCGAAGACATCCTCGGAATTCCGATTGCAGTTTCTGGCCCGTTAATTAAGGTAAAAACGATCATTATAAATGAATATATAGCATATTCAAAATACCCTTTCTTTAAAAGATAAAATGATAGGACTATTTCTATCATCGTAAATACGGAAATTATGGCAGTTTCAGGTGAAGAAATAAGAAAATTCAGAAGAAGACTGAAAGGATTTACTACTGTTGTACCCCAGCTGTTGGTTTTCGAGTGGAAATATGCCAAAAAATCACCGGTTAAGAAATAAAGATATGTGGAAAATATGAATAGCCCGAGAGGATACAACAGTAGGAATAGTAAATCTTTGTCGATTTTAAATTTCTTGGATTTTAGATAAAAAATTGCTATTGGTAGAAGACATAAAATGCCGGTGGGTCTTGTTAGTGAAAGTAAAAATCCTGAAATTCCTGAAAGGAACCATCTCTCTTTACGTGCGAAGTAAAAACATAGAATTGAGAGAAAGAGGAATAAAGATTCTGACATAACGGAGGAGAGTATAAAAGCTGTCGGAAAAAGAAACATATATAAAACACTCCTTCTTGCGGTGTTTTTGGATGAGTCTAAAGCGATTAACATGTACAAAACAATACCTGACAGGATTAGGGTAGAGTTGGATATAATGATTCCTGCTGTGTGGAAATTTCCTTCAAGATTACTTGCCAATCTAATTAGAAGTGGATATAGGGGAAAGAAACCGATATTTGACTGATCGCAGCATGTTTTTTTGGGCAGGTCAGAAACAAGCCCTGAAGAATATCCGTTTTGCGCAATATCAAGATACCATCCTGAATCCCAGGCAGACCAAATGTCAAGCCATTGGCGTTTGTCGTATCTCCATTCATACCACGAGTTATAGGTATCATTCATCATAATTCTGGAGGAGAGTCCGCAGAATGTCAGAAAGACTTTAGAGGTAAGAAAGAGTATTAGGATAAAATAGATTTCTTTAGGGACATTTTTCCAAAAGCGAATGAGTTGTGTCTTGCTATTTAGAAAATATTTTTGAGCGATAGATTTTAGTCGCATCAAGTAAGTATAAAACTAAAGAATACAAAGTCGATAATCCATAAATTACAGAACGTTTGAAGTTAATCGATGACGCATCGGGGAAATATCTTACGGGAACTGCAATTTCTCCAATTCTAAATTTCTCACGTAATGCGGAAACTAAAATATCCTGGTCAAAAACAAAACCATCGGAAAATTTGTGAAATGGGAGTTTTCTCAATACTTCAGCATCAAATGCCCGAAGTCCTGTATGATACTCGGACAAGTTTTGTCCAAGGATAATATTTTGGACGATTGTTAAAAGCCGGTTTCCGAGATATTTATAAAGCGGCATTCCACCCGCAAGAGATTCTTCACGGGTTCTTATCCTTGAACCAAGCATAATATCAAATCGTTTGTCAATAATTGGTGTAACAAGTTCCGGAATTAATGTTGCGTCGTATTGATAATCAGGGTGAAGCATGACAACAACTTTGGCACCTTCGTTTAGAGCGACAGTATAGCAAGTTTTTTGATTTCCTCCGTATCCACGATTTTGAGGATGCACAACAACTTCGATACCAAGTTTTTTGGCAATTTTTACTGTTTTATCATGACTGCCGTCATCGACAAGAATAATTCTGTCTATGAAACCTTTAGGAATATCCCTGTAGGTTTTGAGCAATGTCTTTTCGGCATTATAGGCAGGCATAACAACAAAGATGCCTTTTTTAATAGCCCTTCTCATATTATTAACAAGAAATATTTAACCCTGTGGTCTGTTTTCTCTCGGTTCCTGCGGTCTTGCGTCACTTACGGAAATTGTTCTCCCGTCGAGTGCCTGACCATTTAATTTCGCTTTTGCTTCCTCAGCTTCCTTTTCAGAACTCATTTCAACAAAACCAAAGCCTTTCGACTTTCCGGTGTATTTATCCATGATAACAGTAGCGGAAACTACTGTACCTGCTTGTGAAAAGAAGTTTTTTAAAGAATCGTCACGGGTCGCCCAAGCTAAACCTCCGACAAATAATTTGGTTGCCATTAATTAATCACCACCTTCCGCTTTTCCCTTTACCCCTAAGCGTTAACGGTTTGTTTACACCCAAATTAAAAGCGGGGCAAAAAACCTGTCAAAAGCTATCAGTTTAAGGTTGCTTTAAACATGAATATTATATTGAATTGTCTGCTTGGTATCAATGGGGACTAATATTTTTACTGATTGATTCTTGAAAGATATTGTCCGGTTGTGGTGTCGACCGATATTTTATCACCCGTTTTAATAAATATCGGAGCCTGAATTTCGATTCCGGTTTCCAGCTTAATTGGTTTTTTAGGTGCGTTTACACGGTTTCCCGCAATAGCTTCTTGAGCCTCCGTCACTGTCAATACAACATTAGGTGGAACCTCAACTCCGATTGCCTTTTCTCCATGCCAAAGAACGATACATTTTTGGTTGGGAATCAAATAACCGATTTTGTTTTCAATTAAAGATAGAGAAACGGAGGCCTGGTCGTATGTTCTCGGATCCATAAAAACCGCCTCGGATGTGTCGGAGTAGAGAAACAACATGTCTTTTTTAACCACATCAGCCACTTCCACAGACTCGTTTGATTTGTAAGTATATTCCGATGCGGCTCCCGTTGTTGCGTTTTTCATTTTGACACGCATAATGGGAGACCCTTTACCGGGGGACATAAAGTCTGTTTTTGTTACATAGTGGGGAACACCTTTAAACATGATAAAGCTGCCTTTGGTAATATTTCCTGCATTGATGGATGACATATTTATTCAAAAATAATCGCTTCAACATGAAGCGATAATACGTATTGTAGCTTTATGTGTTAGGCAGGTCAAATATTTCATTTGCCGGAAAGAAGAGTGTATCGGAAATTGTTTTGAAATTACCCGAAAGCATTATCAATCTGTCAACTCCGACTGCTATTCCCGACACTTGGGGCATCCCCTTTGACAGGGCTTTAATAAGTTGGTTGTCTATCGTATAGGGAGTCTTATTATGCAATCTACGTTCTTCTAAATCTTTTTCAAAACGTAATTTTTGCTCATCTGCATTTATAAGCTCCGAAAAGCAATTTCCAAGCTCAATACCTGCTAAAAATACCTCAAATCTTTCGGCGAAGCGTGGATCCGACTCTTTTACTTTTGAAAGAGATGCCTGGGAAACGGGGTAATCGTAGAGGAAATAGGGAACGTTTTCCTGTTTAAGGAGAGGCTCGATTTCGTTAAAAAGTATTTGGTAAAAGACTTGTTCCCAGGTTGTTTTCTCATCTGTCTTGTAACCCATCCTTTCGGCTTTTTCGATAAGTCCTTTTTCGGAAACTAAAGTATCGGTATCGACCCCAGCATATTTGTTAAATGCATCCGATACGGAAATACGTTTCCACGGAAGGGAAATGTTGTAGAAACTGTCCTGATATTCCCATTTTTTTAGGTTGGCATCGGGATTTAAGTCGGTTACAACCTTGATAAAAAGCTTCTCGAAATCTTCCATTACGTTTCGGTAGTCTGCATTTATTCTGTACCACTCGAGCATTGTGAATTCGGGATTATGGAAAGAAGACACTTCTTCCTCATTTCGAAAACATTTTGTAATCTCAAAACAGTTTCCGATTCCCGCCGAGAGGAGTTTCTTAATCGAATATTCCGGGCTCATTATAAGAAATGCTTCTCTTTTGATACCCCGAGAAGTTTTAAGATTGGTTTTAAATACTTCAAGATTGGGTTCGCACGAAGGAGTCGGAACCAGTATCGGAGTTTCCACCTCATGAAATTTTTGTTTTTTAAAAAAAGAACGTATTGAATCAATAACTTTTTCGCGCACAAAATACTCCTTTAAAAGTCCGGGGTCTTCCTTTATCTTTTCCCAAGTTTGCATAGTAAGTATTATACGTAATTTATGCATAAAAAACTTTCGAAGGATGGATGTACTGGACAAAGTATGCTATATTCTCATTAAAGATGAAGAAAAAGACAATTGTTTTAGCATCTGCCGTTGTCCTTCTCGTATTGGTTGTCGGAATCTTTCTTTCGCTTAAAAAAAACAAAACACAACAGCCGGCCCCAAAAGGAACTTCAGAAGAACAATCTGTTACTTCTACTGAAACAGCCACAATAAAACAATCAATTAAAGATTTAATTGCAGCGGGTATATCACAAAAATGTTCGCTTGAATATACGGACGGAGAGATGAACACATCCTCTGAAACTTGGATAAAAGGCGGAAAATTTATGCAGATAATGGCCGTTTCAGCTCCAGAGTCCGGAAAAAGGGTTGTTAATACCATAAGTGACGGGAATTATCTCTACTCATGGGAGGACGGTGCAAGTACAGGACATAAAATTAAAATTGAAGAGAAAAGCAACACCGAAGAAGTGAATCAAGAAACGGTTGATGTCCAGATGGACGACCTTTTTGACTATAAATGTGCACCTGCCGCAATTGACGATTCGCAGTTTGCCCTACCCGCGACAGTCGAATTTAAAGATCTTAACGAAGAGCTTAAAAAACTTCAGGAACAATTCCAACAACTCCCGAATCAATAGAGCAATTTTTTTGGACCAAAGAATCACCCTATCCAACTCACCCTTTTTGAGAGATTTTTCGTTTCGTTCAACATAAAAGCCCTGAGGCTTTCCAACAACTTCTGCTCCATATCCTGCCAGTTTATTGGAAATTTTTTCCGATGCATAACCGATTGTTTTTACCAATAATTTTAATAAAAAACCCAGGTCTTTTAATTCAAATCTTGTATCAAAAGAAGCAAATTGTATTTTTTTTAATATTTCTTGGGGAAAGTTGGTTATAAAATTGTCAATTTGGGGTGTAGGTCTTCCGCCGTGAGTGGGGGATCCAATAATCAGGAAATTAATATTATTTAGTATGTCGTTGTTCACCTGCGAGACATTAAGTGCTTTTCCATTGAGAGTTTGAGCAATTCTTTCCGCAACTTTCCTTGTACTTCCAAATTTTGTGTCGTAAACAACGAGAGTCCCCATGAAAGTATTTTAGCGATTGGGCAATTGAATGCAAACTTTAAAAAAAAGATAATCCTTTTGTATGGGGGTGTTAATATATAGGGGATGATAAGCAGACTGCTGTACTTTTTGGGTGCCGTTTTCGTAAAAATATATAGCAAATTGATGTTTAAGCTTGATATTAAATATCATGTCCGAATGCCTAAAGGAGCAAAGATAATTGTTGTTAATCATCCGACAACAACGGATCCTTTTGTAATTACCTGTCTGAGTCGTGGCCAGGCGAGCATCTTAATTAAAGACATCTTGTTTGACGTCCCGTTTTTCGGAAGGTATTTAAAATGGGCAGGGCACATCCCCGTTAGTATTAAGAAAGGTAAAGAAGCATTTCTTAAGGCACTTGATATTTTAAAAAAAGGCCGCTCGGTAATTGTTTTTATTGAGGGGGATATAACACCGAAGAATGGTAAAAAAACAAAACCCCGGACGGGAGCGATACGACTTGCACTGTCCTCAAAAGCTCCGGTTGTCCCTGTTGGGATAGCGGTAAATAAGGAAAATATTATTCTTATCAAATCCGTCATCAAAGGGAAAAAAGATGTCGGAACATGGTATTTTAAAGGCCCCTATGCAATCACGATCGGAAAAACACTTAAATACTTTGGTAATGTGGAAAATAAAAGACGCGTACGTCTTCTGACTGAAGCACTTATGCAAGATATCGTAAAACTGACCGAAGAAAGCGAAGCAAGAATTAACCTCTCTTTTGTTCGTCGTTGACAACTACTCGTACGGCGTTTTTTGCGGGGTCAAAATGAGCACATGCAAACTTTGCCATACATACAGCACAGTCCGCCTTTGAATCCCATGCCTGGATTGCGTTCTTGCCCCTCTTTTCGTTGGGGTATTCCTGTTCGTCGGAAGTCCTTCTGGGATCATAACTGAGACAATCTGCCCGATTTGTAAAATCCTCATTTGCATCTAAGCTGGGAAATGTGTCATTTCCACACCTCTCAATAGTTTTAATATTAGCTACATTTAATTTCTCCATAATAATATGATTATACTCGAACCGGGAATTCTAACATATTTGAAAGTATTATTTCAAATTATCCCTCAAACCATCCTTTAAAGTAGTGAAATCCTGTAATAACCAAGCTCCGATATTTCATTGCACAAATCTACATCACCAACCGGTTTTTGTGTCTGTTCAAAACCCAAATAGTAGTAGTTGTTTATGGGAATATAACAATTGGTGGTTTTTTCCTCCAATAGAAGGTGTTTGTCGGAACTTGAATACCATCTGTAAGTACAGGTTACAGCAACCGCTTCCACATCACCGATTAATCTCTTCTCGGGCTTACAAACAACCTCAAAAGAGTTATCGTTTGCATCTTTGTTTTTAAGATTTGTACCAACAAGGGAGGTAAATTCCGAATTTGCGATGAGGGCAATTTCTTTACGTCCACCCGGTTCAAAAATAAAGTAGCGGGCGGATTTTGAGTCGAAAAATTTATAGTTTCCCCAATCGTCGCCACCATAAATACTTTCAATATTTGTTTTTTCCCATTCAAAAACCTTTTCCGGAAGATAAATGAAATCCTTTTTGTTTGAGTTTTGCCCGCGATATAGTTTAACAACAATACCGTTTCGGAAATCAAAAACGGTGTTTCTCGAACTGCTTTTATCGTCATACATTGCCTTTCTTTTAGCCTGTTGTGAGAATAAATAACTAAAACAGAGTATTAGAACGGAAGAAAGAAGTAGTATAAAACCCGTCTTGTTTAAGGACACAGAGAAATTATTAAAAATATCCTTATTTTTATTCATAAATTGGCAAGAGTTTTAAATATGGCAAGTAAGGCAACCAATCCCCAGATAATATTTAAAACAACCGGCTGGTAATTCTTCTGCTTTAAGGCATCAACTGCAATACCCAGCGCTCCGGTAAGGTTCAATAACTGATAAGACACGTCCTTTACACTTAACAATCCGAAGTTGTTGAGAAGATAGGCAACAAGTATGGCAACAACTCCATACCACCCTAACCACTCCGACGTTTTCATCCTCATGGATAAAAGTATAGCAAGGTTAAAAGAAGATTATCTAATAAGAAACAATAAACGGTGATAAATCACCCGAAACATGGTAATTTTACGATAAAATTGGTATATTACCTTCAAGTTTATGGCAAATAAGGAAACTCTCCCACAGATGAATGCAAAGGAGTATTTGGCGCAGGTATTGGTTGGAAATATTAAAATTGATGATAGTACGACGGATGGAGAAAATGATAAGGTTTTATTCTCTTTCTTGGTGGGTCTTATGCAGGAAGATCCGATTTTTGAAAGAAACGTGCGCCTTAGGGTAAAGCAGTTACAAGAGGCTCAGGGCGTTAAAACCCAACTTCTTCCCCCCGAGGCTTTGAAAAATGCAAAAAGACACCCATCAAGAAGCAGAGAAGTGAAACACGAAGCTCTTCCACCCAGTCTTTTTCCTGAAGAATATCCAGCCACATTATCTTTACATACAAATCAGCCTGAAGTTGACGAACGGATATTATCAATTGGACAAAATATGGACGGAAAAAGGTATGGACGACACAAACTGCCGTTTGATGAAGAAATCAGACATTATAAGAATGACTTAAGAAGTAAAATCAACCTTCCCGTTCCGAGAAAGAAGGACCCAAACTATAAAGACGACTTTTATAAATTTCTGGTCAGAAGGATAGTACATGGTGACAGGTTTAAGATATTTACCGAATTTGACCGTGCAATGCAGTTTGATAACATGACAGAGGAACTACGGGGAAGAATAGATGAAGTAGGGGAGTTTATAAAAAAGATCCTCGAATCAAAAAATATAATTCAAGAACGTTTCAGGGAATATCACAAATTTTGTGAGGAGTATGACGAAAAATATATTAGCGGGAAATAATATACAATTGTACTTATGTCCAATAAAAAATCCTCCTTATTATGGACAATTGTAGGAATTGTATTTTTTGCTGCAGTTTTATATTTACTTGCCAGGGATGTTAGCCTTATACCGGATTTATTGAAAAAGTCTGGTTCTCTTGCACCCATTGTTGCGGTTTTACTTTATCCATTACTTGCATTAAGTCCTGTCACGACAGACCCTATTACAGTAATTTTGAGTGTTACCTATGGCCCTTTGATAGGAGCTGCTATTGCATGGTTGGGAAATCTTCTGGCAATGATGGTTGAATACTATTTCGGCTTACATTTAAGTAAGACCGTCGATTTCGAGAAAGAAAAAGCAAAGTTGCCTTTCGGATTGGCAAAATTTCCGGTGGATTCACCGGGGTTTCTAATTTTGGGAAGGGCAATTCCCGGTTATGGAAGTAAGATAATAAGTATTTTAGCAGCGGGTTATAAAGTACCTATAAAGCGCTACCTTTGGACAAGTGCACTAACGAGCTTATTGGGATCGATCCTCTTGTCATTTGGGGGATTTGGTGTAATAAAAAGTATCAAGTAGAATATTTTCTTGAAAAGGTACCCTCTTTAAATATTTGAGATAATAAACGATCTTGTCGCAACTTTCCAAGGGTCTTCGTTTGATATCCCGTTTAAAGCATCGAGAACTTCCTGTCTTCTTTGTAAAACACTTTTTCTCATACCTATCCTTCCTTCTTCGTTTAGAACAGGATCTCCAATTTCCGACATAAAACGTGCTATTAGGGTATTCCAGAGACAAGATATAGCCGAAATATCGACTTCTTTAGGATTATCAATACCGCTCGTGCCACTAACGATACACTCCTGTTTATCAACATCCACCATTTGAAACTTACTGAAAGCGGAAAGAACCTCCGGAGATTTGGTTTTTGGACTAATTAACTTGATAGATTTTTGTTTCCATTCGGGAGGTGTAATCGAAACCAAATCTAATTTCTTGCCGGTTTTAGGGTTTGTGATAGTGAAACTATCAAGATCGTGATACACGACAAAAGCAGCTAAACCTTCAGGTGATAGGATGGTTTTTTCGATCTCCGGTACATTTTTAGCACGACCTTTAACAATAATAGAGTATTTATTTCCACGCCGATTAATATTTGTTTTTAGGCTCACATGTTTTGTGTTTTCAAGATAATTTATTGCATCCATCTGACGGACGGTAGGTTGTTCTGGGGTATCCATATTAAAAAAATCTAAAAGATCAATCTATATATCATAACCCCTTCAAACCAGATCAACAAGGTAATAACATATTTTTTAATCTTGTTGATGATCCTTGTTTTATAGAAGAGCGATATGTAAGACCGAAATGACTATTTGCAATAGAATCGCTATACTATCTTCGGTTCAAAAAAATAAGATAC
>CAZSNC010000017.1:0-16568 GCA_964608405.1 uncultured Gammaproteobacteria bacterium
ATTTGCTTTATTGAATACCTATAATATGCCACTTATCTATGGAAACACCGCGGGTAGTGAGTATTGTATCTCATGGGATTGATATAACAAGTATTTATCCCAACAAGCGCACATTGGTTGAAAATATGATTCCTACAGGTTGTCCTTCTAACGAACCGAGGATCGAGTTTCAGTATTTACCTCATTTATCTCCCCTTCAATATGTGGCGGTATGTACAAATGTTGACAAAGGCTCAGAAATCTGTCGTCATTGCATTTTAAATCCAACCGGTACACATCAGGTTAATTTTGATCTTTAACTGTAAATTGTTTACTTTCTACAAACGGAACAAATAGGAACTTTCCGAATTTTTCAATTCTAAAAGTATCTCTGGATGTTTTTATGTATCTAGTCATTGTTTTTTCCCTTTTCTTACCAACAGGGGCCAATAACAGCCCTCCTGTTTTAAGTTGTACAAACAATTCCTGAGGTACTTCTTTTACTCCCGCTGTCACAATTATTGCATCAAACGGAGATTCTTCCCACCAGCCAAGTTTTCCGCTTCCCCTTTTTACAAAGACATTCCCATATCCCAACTTCCTTAACTTTGTTTTGGCAGATTTTGCCAATTTGGGAACAATTTCAACACTATAGACCTTATTAAAAAAATAGGATAGAATCGCTGCCTGATATCCGCTGCCTGTTCCGATTTCCAAGACTTTCGTGTTGTTATTTTTTAGATTGAATTTCAAAGTAAATATTAAATCCGTTATCAAATGTGTCATAAAGGCCACAGTGTAAGGCTGGCTCATGGTCTGACCATATCCGATATCAACAGGATGATCTTCATGGGCATGAACGCGTTGAGTTATTGGGACAAATTTATGACGAGGGACAATCCTCATAACGGATAAAACCTTCGGAGAATTAAGCTTATATTTCCGCGCAATCACTCGAACCATTTCCACACGATCCTTTTGCATAAACCCTCCTACTCAGTTGAGTTTCTTTTTAATTTTTAAATCTTTTTGACAAACTTTCTGGCAAATTTACCGAGATATGGTACTTCCCACTCTTCACCTTTCCAGGCTTTGTAAATAAGGATCAACCATAATGCAAAGGCAACTATCGTCAAAAGACCGCTTAAAGGAACAAGGAAAATCGTTATCGCCAGTATCCACTGTAAAACAAAGATTGCTCCGAAAACCACAATCGACTGCATTGCATGGAAACGAACGTAAGCATCTTTTTCTAATATCAGAAAAACAATTCCTGAAATAAAAAGAAGAACATACGACAATGCAGCGGCAGTATTTTTCGGTAAACCTGTCAAACCTTTCTTTTCATCAACCATATATTGTCACCTCCCTTTTTAACATATTAATATCTACAATAATTCTATCAGAAAAAAGGCAACGTAAAGTAAAACCAATATTGCCGCCTCCCATCTGTCCAACCTCTTTTTGCTTTTGATGAAAAGGCAAAAAAGAAGATAGACAAAAACAAATACAATTCCGGGAAACAGGTATTTACTTGGTGACAAAACGACAACTGGGTTTATAAAAACGGAAAGTCCGATAATTAAAGTCGTATTTGCCACAATTGAGCCCAACAAATTTCCGATAAACATTTGGGGTTCACCGTCTTTGAGCGACCGCAGGGAAAAAGCAAACTCCGGAAGCGATGTGCCGATTGCTAAAACAAATAGGCCAATGACAAATATCGGAATATTCACTCTCTCCGCTAAAATCGTTGAAAACTTGACAATTGTATCTGCCGAAAAAAGCATTAGGGATATTCCGATAAACACCCCAGCCAGACTTTTCCACTGGCTTTCCGCAAAGTGTTCAATCCGCCCAACAAATTTTGAAAGGACGATGCCGTGGTTGTGTCCCCCCTCAAGCACTTTCTCCTTATACCTGGGGAAAAAGTACAAAATGTAGGAAAGATAGACAAATATCATCACCAATCCGTCGGATCTTCCCAAATACCCGTCAAGAAGAAGTAAATAAGGCAAAATTCCACAGGCAAAACTTATCCATATGATTTTCTTAAGATTCTCGCCGGAAATCGATACTGTTCCCGATAAAAGTGCTGCTCCGGCTCCAATAAGGGCAATGTTTGCGATATTCGAACCCAAAGCAACACCCAAAGAAAGACTCGCTTTACCAGAAAAGGCAGATGTGATACCTACAAAAAGCTCCGGAAAAGAAGTGCCTATTGCAATTATTATTGCAGAAATACCGATTATTCCTTTTCTGCTGACAAGTTTTTTCAGAGCAATAACGGTAATATCGGCGGATTTAATAAGAACTACGGAGAAGACAATAATTAAAAAGACAAGCAGAGCACTCATAACTAATACTTATGTTAGCATAAAGAAGATTCCGGTCTATGGCTTTTTCTGAAGTTTAAAAAGCGTCTTTATCTCGTCTATCGTCGTTGCCCCTTGGACGTCTTTGTCATCACGAAACTTGACCAGTCTCGGAAAGCGCAATGCATAGCCGCTGGTGTGGATAGGGCTTTTCGTAAGGTCGTCTCCGGCAAGTTCGACAACGAGCTTGGGTTCAACCCAATAATCGGGCGTATAATTCTTGTGCAGTTGGTAGTTAACTGGTTTTTCACCAACTTTCAGTTTCTCAAGCCTTACCGCCAACTCTTTAAATTGTTCATCCGTCAGGCCAGTCCCGATCTTGGTTAGTGTTTTGATTCCCCCAAAACGGGTATCCACTACCCCGACAAGAAACTGCCCTACTCCAAAACCCGCTCTTTTCCCTTTCCCGAGAGTGTATCCCATTACAACCGCATCGACAGTATCCGGAAGTTTTCCCCTGGCCGCCTCCTCCTGTTTCATTTTCACCCAACGCCAACCGGTTCTCCCCGCAACATATGAGGCAGTACATTTTTTGACGATTATCCCCTCGAGCCCTTCCTTAATCTTCTTTCGGTATTCAAAGTTGATAACCTCAGGATCTTTTGTTTTTACCTTTTCGTCAACTACAAATAATTTATTGGCCGTAAACATTCCTTCGAGTATTATCCTTCTCTCCTCATATGGGGTGTTCATTAAACTCATCCCGTCTTTGTACAAAATATCAAAGATTTGGAAACTAAGGGGAATTTTTCGTGAAGTTTCGCCAATATCATGAACTCTTCTTCTTTTCATTGTTGTTTGAAAATCAAGTATCCGCTTCATCTCGGGGTCCATGCCAACCGCCTCACTGTCGAAAATAACCTCATCGGCTTTTATGAATTCACCGATTCTTAAAATTTCCGGAAACATCTCTGTAACATCGTTGGAATTTCTTGTAAATGCTTTCACCAAATCCTTTCTGTCCTTACTTTTACCTCTGGCAAAATGAATCAAAACCCTTAACCCGTCAAATTTCGGTTCAACAAACACCTCACCCATTTTTTCAATCATTTCCGAGGGGCTTTTAAGCCGCTGTGCCAACATGGGAAGAACAGGTACTCCGACAATCGGTTTTGCCTCTCTTGATGCAAGAGCAACACCTTTTGCTTTAATGTGTTTTGCCAGAAGTCCAACGTCAGGAAGGATATTATAAATTTCTGATATCTTTTTACTTTCCCCCTTACCTCCGGTTTCCATCCAGCTTAGTGCATCGATAATCGTCTTATCGGAAAATCCGAGCCTTAATTTTCCTAAAGGAATCCTCGCTAAATACCTGGCCGAAAGAGGATCCATTTCCCTAAGGATCTCCGCCATCTTTTGGACCTTTCTCTCGACACTCCCCCCACCATCATCCTGTGCGATGCCGATAAGTATTTCGTAGATCTTCACAACTTCCCAACTGCTGTTTTTTGACTTATGTTTTTCGGCAAGAAGTTCTGCTGCGTTCCCCAAATCCCCTTCCTTCTTGTAAAGTGCCACGACCTCGCTGTCGTTTACGTTGTAGGCAAGAGCCAATGCCTTTATCATCATTTTCTCGGCGATATTGAAAACAATTCCGCGATAATTCGGGGCAAGAATGCCTAAAGTTAAATAGCAGATTTTATCGATCTCGGCAGGGGTCGATTTGCTAAAAAGTTCTGAAAGAATTCCTGTAATTTCAAGTCGTGAGGATGTATTTTCAAGCTTAAGTAAATATTCGGAAAGTTCAGTAAAATCCATACCTACTCGCATTATACCCCAACGAGGTATGTTGAAAAGAAGATGTAACCGAATACCACTAGTGCGAAAAACAGAAATCCGAAAACCAAAGTTATTGTTCCCGAAGTGTTTTCATGGATAAGTTTGTATATCCCGTCTCCGACAAGCGTTATCCCAAAAAGAGCAGGTAGGACTAGGATTATATACAAAAACTGGGGATCGCTTGGGTTCATAATAATTATTTACTGCTTGTTAAAACATATCTTGCCGCTTTTGTCTTACCTTCCTTTTTGATTATCTTTTTCTCTATCAGATAATTAAGGTCCCTCAAGATCGTATCCTCGGAAACCATCGGGAAAACATCTTTCAAAGACTGCATCGGTGCATATCCCTGCTCTCCCATGTGTTCGATTAACCGCATCTGTCTTTCACTAAGGGCCACTTGGCTTCCTATTATTCCTTTTAGCCTCGAATCAACAGACAATTTTCTGATTCTCTCTTTGATTTTAGTCAGCTCTATAGCAACAACTTCGGTAAAATATTCAAGCCATTGCGTAAGTTCTTTTTCGAAAATTCCACCGGGTGTTAAATCAGTCTGCGAGAAAGCCGCGTAGTAACCGTCCAAATCCTGATCAAAATGTTCCTCCAGAGAAAAGAATTTTTTAATGTCATAATTTTCGCGCATTAAAACAAGCGTCGAAAAAGCCCTTACGGTTCTTCCGTTTCCTTCAACAAAAGGGTGAATAGATACCAATATATAATGAACAATTCCTGCCTTCAATATCGGATGGTATTCCGAAGAATCGGGTGAATTGAGCCATGTTATAAACTCATTAAGAAGACTCTCTACTTGGCCAAAAGAAGGCGGTTGAAAGACTACTCTTCCCGTCCCCTCTTCCTTGATAACTACCTCGCTTTTTCTTATAACTCCGCACTTTTCCGGCGCAACAACCTTATTAACGGTTTCTCTGTGGATGTCTGTTAACATCGAAGTTTCATAACCACCTCTTCTTTCCTTAAGCTCGTCCAGAAGCTCCATGACATTTCTGTAGTTTATGACCTCCTGTATATCACGGTCTCTTGCAAATATTTCCTGCCCCTCCAGAACCTGTTTTGTTTGGTCGATGTTTAAATCGTTCCCCTCAATATGGGTTCCATGATAGACGGTTCTTAAAAGCGCGTCGCTTTTAAATTTCTTTTCGTACATGGGGACAAGCGGGGCGTTTTCAACCACCTCTTTCGCGGCTTCAATCGCGCCGATATTCTTCAAAATTTTGTTGGTAATTGTGTATTTTGGGATAAACACGATATCTTGCCAATATCTTACGGTAATTATGCGGAAAAAACAAGAGCGGAAGCGTAATTATAACTTATGTTATAATTCGAAAGTGAAAAACTTCATCAACAAAAATATTCCTCCCGCAGTTAAAGCGGAACTTATCGCAAAAAATACCCTTCTTGAAGGCGGTAAGGCAACGAACTTTTTGGTAAAGAAGGGTGTGGTCGGTCTTAAAAACCAAGAACCGAATGAAAAAATAACCACATTTCAAAATATTGTCAAAAAAATTCAAATAAAAACGGTATTCACACCCAATAACCCTTGGGAGATTCAATATAAATTCAAACAGTCGGAAGGAACAAATAAAATTTATCTTCACAATAAGTTTGATAAACAAAGACCAAGCTTAATTTACCATCACGGATTAGGTGAGATTTACGATCCGCTGGAACTTAATATCATCTTTGATAAATCTTTCCTCGACAGATTCAACATGTTCACAATAAAAATCAGCCATCATGAGACGGCAAAGGATATAATAGATTCTTTTCTCAATAGGCTTGAAAACATTGCATCGGCAATGGCTGCATCATTCCATACACTTGATGAACTTGTTTGCCTTCACAAATCACTAAGTAGCACCCCTGTCGTTGCCTGTGGCGTGAGTATGGGTGGAATGGTTGTGAGCCAGCACTACTTTCTTAAAAATTCGGCGGACTACTACTTCCCCCTTGCGGCACATCCGAATTTTTCAAGAGTACTAACCGATCCAAGGTATAAAAATGTTATTTCAAATCAAGATCGCTTAAGGAAAAATCTTTCTTTTGTAAACTGCTTTAAAGTCCCATCAAAATATTTAAAAAGGCCTAAAAATAAAATCTTTCCGATTCTGGGAACATATGACCTGACGGTCAAATATGAAGATTCATTAAATTGGTGGAGAAATTATACCGTTTTGTCTTTGGAAACGGGTCATTCCTCAATTTTTATCAAGAAGGCACAAATACAAAAATATATTCTTTCCAAAATATCTTCAGATTAACTTGGAAAATGTTTCGGGGATCTGATTCGTGAGGTCATCCATATTGTAATTTATCCCTACTTTTTCGTAAAGATCGTCGGCAGCAGCTTTAAGAATTACAGATGCACTACAAGCTGCCAAGAAAGAATCGTTTTTTGCCAGAAGTGCAGCTGTTAATCCTGCCAAAGTGTCTCCGCTTCCTCCTTTGGTAAGTCCGGGATTACCACCTTTAATCAATACACACTCATCGGGCGATGCAATAATTGTTTGGGGGCCTTTGGCAACAATTACGCAGTTGTGTTCTCCGGCTTTCTTTTGAACAATATCCGCGCTGTGATCCTTCACTCCAAAAAGCATTTCAAACTCCTTTCTGTTGGGAGTGATAATTGCGTTTTTTGGAATCCAGCTCTCATCCATAGTCTGCAGACTCCCGGCATCAATAACCCACCTTTTATTGGGAAATTTCTCTAAAAGTCTTTGTGTTATCAATTTCGTTTTATCACACTCCTCATCACAGCTTTCCGTATCTTTATTATCTTCACTGCCGTATCTCATCATTCCCGGTCCAATAAGTACTGCATCGGATTTTTCTATATAGGAATCTATTTCTCCCCAGGGAGCCCAGATAAAAGACATCAGTTTTGACTTAATTTGTTCCGCAACCCTTCCAACAATAGGCTCGGGTGAAGAGAAAAAAACCATATCAACAATTCTGGATGCGGCTTTCAGGGCTAAAATCGGTGCTCCGTGGAAAAGAGATGATCCTCCGATAATTGTAACCTGACCGTTGTCCTCCCCGTTTGATTCCCAATCGGGTTTATAAAGGGCTTTAAGGTTTTCTTTAGTAAAGGTTTTCATAATCTGAAGAGTGTCAATCATTACTTTGTTCCTTTGGTTGCTCCATCCCAATTGCGAGCAGCTCTATCCATGACCTCAGGAGATAAAATACCCTGACTGGGCGGTTCAGAAAGCGTGCCTCGCAGTTCCTCATCAGTGAAATTAGGTGGCCCTTCAGGGTCAGGAAATGGCTCCAGTTTATGGCCTACAACTTTCCCTCTTCTATTTTTTACAGAAATCCACTGGTATCCTTCAGGTGCTTTACCCCCTCTCGGAGGATTTTTTCCGGAAAAATAAACCTCTCCAACATTGAAAGATTCTCCTTTATCGACCACTTCCGACATATACAAGATTATATCACTCAATTTCGACAATCTCCGCTCCCTTTATCTTCTCAATATAATGAGGATCCGCGGTTGTAATTATGGTTTGCTGTTTTTTACAAAGATCAATAACCGTCCCTCTGTGTTCATGATCAAGCTCTGAAAAAATATCATCCAGAAGCAGTATCGGTTTTTCACCGGTTGATGTCTCAATAAAGGAAAGCTCTGCCAGTTTCAGCCATAATACACCCATTCTTTGTTCACCCCGTGAGCCAAAAGATGCAAGGTTGACACTTTTTTTCTGATTACCACTGATGTTAAAAATTAGATCGTCCCTGTGGGGACCAACCAAAGTTGTTGCAGCGGCAATTTCCTCCTCTTCATATTGAGAAAGTCTTCCCTCACTTATCACACTACTGTCGTATAACAAAGAATAATCCCTGTCCAAATAATCCGGTGTAGCGTTTACATAATCGATAAACCCCCCTCTTTTAATCGTTATATATTCACCGTGCTTAATTAAAAGTTTGTCCCAATATATAAGCTGCGAGCGGGAAACCCCTTCGTCACGGATCCGCAAAAGCAGCCTATTTCTCTGCCTTAGACCTTTTTCATAAATCATAACGGACCTGCGATATTCCCTGTCGGCTTGAGAGAGAACTCCGTCTAAAAACTGTCGTCTTATCGACGGAGATTCCGTCACAAGGTCAAGGTCCCAGGGACCGAAAAGTACTGTTTTAATAACCCCTGCAAAATCCACAAGCCTCTTTGCAACCCCGTTTATCAGAAGCTTCTTTTTCTGGGCTTTCTGAATTCCTCCTCCGTGGAGATTAATCTCTCCTTTAGTTAAAACAACTTCGAGTTTTAAAGATGTTCCATCCGGTTGTATAACAGTGCCTTCAATTCTTGCGATATCGCTTGTGTAATTAATCATCTCCCTCTCAACCCGAGCTTTAAAACTTTTACCTGTGGAAAGAAGATAAAGCGCTTCCAAAATATTTGATTTTCCGGTTGCGTTGTCCCCTAAAATTACCGTCGTATTTTCCGAAAATTCAGTTCTTCTTAATCTGAAGTTGCGAAAATCTTTCAGAGATAAATTTTTAATAAGCATTAGTAGTCCTCTTCCATTGAAATCAAATACTTTTTAATCTTTTTCAATATTTTCGGCTTTCCCAAAGCAACCTTCATCCAATTAAACAATCCCGTAAATCCATTCATCTCTTTCTTCCTATAAAATGCGCCACCCATGGGGTATTCTTTAAGTTGATTGATTTCAAGTCCTGCAAAATTCTTTAAATGTAGCTTTGCTGTTTTGGTGAAGTATTTAAGCTTTCCGTCTTTTCTATAACGCCTGAGCGAATATATATACCTGGGGTCTTTAAAAAGCATAAAAACGGCATCTTTGTTATACAGTTTCCTTACATAATCGGTATCTTCCGCAAAGGCAACTTTTTCGTCAAAACCTCCATATTTATCAAAAGCTTTCCGGCTCACTCCAATTAAGGCTCCCAAAGCAGAAGGGCTCTCCAAAAGTTTACTTACCTCCATGCTCAAATTGATAAAGTTCGTAAGTGAAAGATCACTGCCTTTTTTAGTGTCCGGCATGCAATAAGTGGTAAAGCAATCACATCTGTTTTTCAAAATCCTGTATCTTATTCCTTCCAAAAAATAAATTGGCAGTCTGTCATCGGCATCCATAAATATTATCCACTGACCTTTTGATAATTTGGCACCTAGATTTCTCTGGTACGACACATTTCTTTTCCGGCTTATCGTAATTTCCATGTTCGGAAATTTATCAATGTATTTTTTTGCTTTTCTGACAGTTGCATCTTCGGATTTTCCATCAACAACAATTACTTCAAGATCCTTAAATGTCTGCTTTGTAAGATCCTGTAAAAGTAGTGGCAGATATTTTTCTTCGTTAAGAGCAGGAATAACTATTGAAAAAAAGTGTTTGTTCATAATATTTTTTGGCATTTGGGACAAAAATATGTACCCCTTCCCCCAAGTTTAATCTTCTTTATCAACTCTCCGCACTTTTTGCAAGGCTTGCCCTCTCTCCCGTATACAAGCGTGAAGTCTTGATACTGACCCTCTCCTCCGTCGGGGGTAACAAAGGCCAACTCGCTTGCCCCGCCTCTTCTGATTCCCTCCTTCAAAACATTTTCGATCGATGCAAATAAAATTTTCTTTTGGGATGTTTTCAATCTGTTTGCCAGGCATTTTGGACTAATTCCTGATAGCCAAAGTGCGTCGTTGGCGTAAATATTACCAACCCCGGCCATTTTTTCCTGATCCATTAGAAGAATTTTAATTGGTGTTTTACTATTGGTTAGTAAATCGGAGAACCCCCTCTCGGTCATATCCTTTAAAAATTCCGGACCGAGTTTTCCTACAAAACTGTCTTTTTTAACCTCATCAGTCTTAACTAATTTCACCCAGCCAAATCTTCTGTAGTCGTTGAAATATAATATTCCACCCCTGTCTAAACGAAATATTATATGTGTATGTTTTCCCGGTACCCCACCAACAACCTTTTTTGTGTATATTGGAGTAGCCTTGAGATTAGGGCCCTGGTATATAAATTGCCCTGTCATCTTGACATGAGCAATAATTGAATAGCCTTTATCGAGATTCATTATCAAGGCTTTTCCAAATCTCTCAATACTTGTGAATCTGCTACCGATAATTTTATCCTTTCCTTCGATCTCAAACTTCGGATGTCTGATTTCAAATTCTTCAATAACGTGGCCGACAATAAACTTCTCGAGTTGTAATCTTATTGATTCTACTTCGGGTAATTCAGGCATAATATATTATTTTTTTATATTCTCAGATACGATTTTCTTTATTTTCCTTACAAATATCTCTTTATCAAACATTTTTCCCCTTGCGACACAATCTTCGGGTCTGATTTTGAGAGTATTATATCGCTTAATCGCGCCAATTAACGAATCTGCAGTCGACTCATTAAAAAAGACTGCCGTTTTGCCATCAACAAGGGTTTCTGTTACTCCTCCCGATTTATATGCGATAACTCCGGTCCCGACTCCATTAACTTCCAAGTTGAGCATTCCGAAGTCTTCCTGAAGCGACGGAGAAATATAAGCTTTGGCGTTTTTAATCAAGTTCCATTTTTCTTCCTGGCTAACTTCACCCAAAAATTCAACCGTATTACCTGCTATAGCGCGAAGTTCTGCTTCCGAACCGGAAAAACCCCTGCCAAAGACCTTAAGCGGCAGATTTAATTTTGTACACACCTCAATCGCCAAATCAAATCTCTTTGCCCTTGCAAGCCTTCCCCCCGTTAAATAGTAATTTCGTTTGTTTGCCGGAATCGGTTTTCCAATATTGGGGACATCAATCGGCGGTTGTATAACTACCGCAATTCTTCTGTAAAACTTTACTATCCGGGATGCAATCTCCTGTGAGTTGGCAATAATAATATCGGGTATTTGCGCATTCAGGTAATCTCTAAGTCGAATAAAGTGCATCGGAACCTTCCCTAATACCAATAGAATTCTTCTGATAATCCCTCTGTTCCATTTGTTGGCTGTAGCATAGCCGTATAAGTACCTTGGAGGTGTGTGGCAATAGCAAATGTGGAGTGTCTTACTTCCTTTTTTAAAAAGGTTCACTGCGGAATAATTTCCCGCCATTGAAACAATTACCAAGTCATATGCGGATAAATCAAGCTTTCTGAAAAACAAATAGTCTACAAACCTAAACATACTGATCATTTTTGCCTGAAACGGGACCCAGGCATGAATTAATGCTTTTATTTTCCAGTTTTTAAAACGTTCCTTGTGAGGACCTAAATATTTCGGCAGATACACAAGCGTATATACATCGGAGTCCGGGTACATCTCATGTAGGGTCTCGAGGACTTTCTCCGCCCCACCGTATTCTTTAATATAATCCTGAACTAAAGCTACTTTCATATTAAAAAAGACTCCCTTGTTGCGTTATTGAAAGCTGTTTTTTTATTTTATGAAATTCATTCCATCTTCCCATTTCGCTCGCTACTTTCAACTCCAGTTCAAGTTTTGTAACCCGTATATTTTCACTTTGTACCTTTATCCATTCCACTTCATCGTCGGATGCGTCATATATCCCACTCCAGCCTTTATCTGTTTTAATCTGCCAGACTCCCATAACTTCAACCAAGGTTCCACGGATAGCAAATTTACCGTAGTAGGACTTGAATTTGTCTGTCTCCGAATATTTCACTTCGTCCAATTTCTCTTTTTTAAAAACATCGTTAAACATCAGGGACGTTTTTTTATCGGCAAGAATATCAATATCGTCAACTCCCATATCAAGTCCCTGCAAAACCAGAGAAGCAGTTCCACGAATTGCATACTTTGTGTTTTTAAAGTTTTTTGCAATTAAAAGGGCAACCTCCTCGATATCGGTTTTACTTAAGTTCTTCTTAAGTCCCAAGATTATTTCCGGATCGGCACTTTTACCCATGATTCTGTTTGTCAGTGTTTTAAATCCATAAGAAATAAATAGTTTAATTGCATCTTCACTCCCCAAATCCCATTTCTTCATTTTCAAAAAATCAATTTTAATTGGAACGTCAATATGTATTGTTGCTAAATCGTGTGACATGTCGGCCATGTCTTTTCCTTTTTCCAGTTTTTCCTTTGTTTTTCCAACTATCTCATCAAGGTGTTTATAGATATTGTCCTTAGTTTTATATTTTGAAATCAAATTAATAGTTGTTTTTGGACCTATTCCAGGTACACCCGGATAATTGTCCGAGGAGTCTCCAACAAGCGCTTTGTAGTCAATGATCTGAATGGGTTTGAAGCCAAATTCGTGTTCAACCTCATCTACATCGTAAAGTTTTCCGTCTTTCAATCCTTTAACAGGAACATACACTTTAACTTTCTTGTTAATCAGTTGGAAAATATCCCTATCCCCTGTAATAATTACCACTTCATTAATTTTCGATTTTTTATAAGTTACTGCTTGTTTTGAAAGTGTCCCGATAACATCATCCGCCTCATATCCGGCTTTTTCGTAAACAGGAATACCAAAAGAATCTAAAACATCGTGAATCTTGGCAATTTGAGATGTCAGAAATTCATCCATCTCGGGCCTTTGGGCTTGGTAATAAACGTATTTTTCCCTTCGGAAGGTTTTTTCCGGTCTGTCAAAACAAACTGCTAAATGTGTCGGTTTTAAATCATTGATAAGCCCCAATAACATGGAGACAAACCCATATACAGCATTTATCGGTTCGCCGGATTTTGTTGTTAAGGGAGGTAGTGCATGATATGCACGATGCATGATTGCGTTTCCATCAATGATTACAAGTTTGTTCATAGCAATCTCTTGATTGTACCAAGTTGGGCGTAATTAATGAAGTTCGGGGCTCAGTATTTTTTAAAGGATATATAAAACCGTTAATTGAATATGGTTAAAAAGTAGATTATGGCTTTTTTCCGACAATTTTCTCAAAACCTTCTTTATCTAAAGTCTCGTCAATTAGAAGTGCCTTGGCAACCTGGTTTAACTTTATTTTATGTTTTCCAACAAGAGCAACCGCCTCTTTGTAGGATGCGTCGACAATCCTTTTTATCTCGAAATCAACTTTTTCCAGCATTGCTGGACTGATGTTGGCAGGTTCGTAAAACATCGCCTTCCCCATTTCATCGCTGTCATACTGCGGACCCAGATTAATCGGTCCTAAAGGGCTCATTCCAAACTCAACAACCATCGCACGGGCAAGACGAGTCGCCTGTTCGATATCGTTACTGGCACCTGACGTCATCTCCTTAAAGATAAGTTCTTCTGCGGCACGTCCGCCAAGCATGGCTGTTATCTGCTCCCCAATTCTCGATTTTGTTTCGTGCGTCCTGTCGGCGGCAGGGGGAATTAAGGTGTGTCCCAAACTCATTCCCCTGGCAACAATCGATATCCTTTGAACCGGATCCATATGTTTTAGAAAATGTGTAACAATCGCATGTCCCGCTTCATGATATGCGGTAATTTTCTTATCTTCATCTGATTGCATTCTTTTTTTGGCGGGACCAAGCTTTACTTTTGTTGCTGCTTCATCAATATCCTTTTGCTCAATTGCTTCTTTGTCATCCCGGGCAGCTAAAATTGCCGCTTCGTTTAACATATTTTCAAGATCGGCTCCGGAAAAACCGACTGTTGAATCAGCTATTTTCTCCCAGTTAATACCATCTACAAATTTCTTTCCCTTGGCGTGGATCTTAAGTATCGCCAACCTTCCGTCTTTGTCCGGCATATCAAGCATTACCCTTCGGTCAAACCTGCCGGGACGAAGCAGTGCCGGATCCAAAAGGTCACCCCTATTGGTGGCGGCTACAACCACAACATTGTCATTAGGAGTAAAACCGTCCATTTCCACAAGGATCTGGTTTAATGTTTGTTCTCTTTCGTCATGTCCCCCAACAAAACCTCTGCCGCGCTGTCTTCCAATAGCATCAATCTCATCAATAAAAATTATTGAAGGAGCTTGTGACTTTGCTGTTGCAAAAAGATCACGAACCCTGGATGCCCCAACTCCGACAAGCATTTCCATAAATTCCGATCCTGCCATCGAAAAGAAAGGAACCGCCGCTTCTCCGGCTACGGCTCGGGCAAGAAGGGTTTTCCCAACTCCGGCAGGTCCGAATAAAAGCACCCCTTTAGGGGTTCTCGCACCGATTTTTCTGTACTTCCCGGGATTTTTCAAGAAATCTACAATCTCAACCAATTCTTTTTTTGCATCATCAACACCTGCAACATCGGCAAATGTAACGTTTTGCTTCCCCTTCGAAAAGAGTTTTGCCTTCGATCTTCCGAAAGAGAAAATATCCTGTGCGCTTCTGTTTTGAGCACGAAGAATGACAAAGAAAAGGATTCCGGTCACAACTATCGGAATGAGTATCCCCATAATTCCACCAAGACTCTCCGAAAGCGACTGGTCGATAACGGTGTATTTTATATCCGATGGTTTCTTTCCGATTTTTTCGAGAAGCCCTGAAAGTGTGTCTGTTTTTTCCATTGTGGTTGTTTTGACCGTTCCGTCCTGGTAGGTTAAAACCAACTTGGTATTTTGAACGACAACCTCTTTAACTTTATTGTCTTTGATGTCGGACATTGCTTGGGAGACATCCAGTTTTTGAGTTGAATTGGCTATTTCAAAAGCCGAAAGCAGGAAAGGTGCAAAAAATATAAAAATAAAGAAGGCTATGATTACTTTCCAGAGATTGATTTTTACCTTCAATTCGACACCTTTCTTCTGATTTTTATCATCAGACCCTTTTGACTTAGTCTTTTCTTTCTTTGCGTCACCCTTGGATTCTTTCTTCATTATCTTCTCCAAGTCTTTAGGATCTTTTACTTTTATAAATTTAATCGGAAACATAATAATTTGACTGATGCATTATATCACAGCAGTGGAATATTACTAACATCTTAAAAATCGTTTGTTGTATATATTATTTCAGAAATTTAACAATAAATATAGATTACAAATAATGCCGTTAATTGGGTATGTTTTGCCAATAAAGAGTAATATTATTAACTGACTCTTGAGCCGTTGGGGACTTTTTCGGAAAGTGAAAACGTAACAGGTTTTTCAAAAATTTCCTCCCCCTCAACAACCAAAAAAGGTTTATCAGATTTTTCAACACCCATTAACATCATTCCCTGAGAATAATCTCCGTCTGGACCAATTTTTTTTGGCTCCAAGTTGGTCACGAAAGGAAATTGTTTTCCTATTAAATCCTCGGGTTTATAAAAATGCATGATTCCGGCAAAGATTGTCCTTTCCCCTATTTCGCTTCCAAGATCTACTTTAAGTTTCATTACCCAATGACTCCATTCTGGAATTTCAGCTTCTAAAACAGTTCCGATTCGAATATCAAACTTCTGAAAATCTTTTATAGATACTGTATCCATAATAAAAATAATAACACAAAATATTAATGTTTTATTACAGGAGTAATTTTATTCTTGACCACCTTAATTTAGCTAATTATCTTAAACTTTTTCGGTACTGTAAAAGTGAAGCCAACTCTAATTCCCTTTGAAAAATTTTATTGTCGTCTATCCCCTGCCCTTGGTGTGTGTGGGCTTTTATTTCATTAAACGCCCTTTTGTGAACATCGTCAGCCTCTGGTTTACTTAGTCTTAAATAGGCTTCAATCGAAGCTATTGAATAAACAGCGTCTTTACTTCTTATACTTCCGTTCACATCCAAAATGAAAGGTCCACTTAATTTTGCCATCACTCTTCCTCTTTGGGGCATATGTTCAGCTATTTTTGACAGCTGTTCTTGGCTAACCCCATCTACTGTATGTTTTGGAATTTCCATGGCGTTATTATATATAGAACCCTATAGTGAAGTCAATCCATCCATAATGGAAGCTGATACAAAACTGGAGACATTCCTCCGTTCTCCTACAAATAAAATCCTACTTTCTCATAAACTTCTTTCAGTTTCTTCCCGGATATTTCTCGCGCTTTTTCAACGCCTCTTTCCAAAACTTCTGCTAATTCTGAACCGTTTCTGATCTCTTTATATTTCTCTTGCATCGGAGCTAAAACCTCCACAACACTCTCGGCAACAGTCTCCTTAAATTCGCCGTAATTTTTACCTTGAAACTCGGTGGCGACACTTTCAAGACTCGCTCCTTTTATGGTTGAATATATCTGGAGCAGGTTTGAAATTCCCGGCTTTTCCTTTTGGTCAAACTTAATTTCGGATCCGCTGTCGGTTGTGGCACTTTTTATCTTTTTAATAATCTCATCTTTATTGTCAAGCAAATTGATTCGCGAATTTGGATTGCTGTCGCTTTTCCCCATCTTTTTAGTAGGATCAACTAAACCCATGATTCTTGCTCCTGTTTGGGCAATTACAGGTTCCGGCAAAACAAATGTTTCACCATATCTTGAATTAAAGCGCTGTGCAACATCACGCGCAAGCTCGACATGTTGCTTCTGGTCCTCCCCAACCGGTACCTCGGTAGTCCCATAAAGTAAGATAT
>CAZSNC010000017.1:16578-17512 GCA_964608405.1 uncultured Gammaproteobacteria bacterium
GATATCGGCAGCCATAAGCGCCGGATAGTCAAAAAGCCCCATTGATACAAAGTCTTTGTTATCGGATTTTTCCTTAAACTGGGTCATTCTGTTCATCTGCCCCACCGAGAGGTAGCAGTTTAATACCCAGGTTAAACTTGCATGATCAGGGTTGTGTGATTGGACAAACAAAATCGATTTTTCTGGATCAATTCCGCACGCAATTAAAAATGCTGCAATATCCAAGGTTCTCTTTTTCAGGATTTCTGGATCCTGTTGGACGGTTATTGCATGCATATCAACAACACAAAAGATGTTAAGACCGTTATTTTGACCGTCTACCCATCTTCTGAAAGCGCCAAGATAGTTACCAAGATGAAGATCACCCGACGGCTGTACTCCTGAAAAAATAATCTTTCCCATACTTTTGATGATAGCTTAAATAGAGGATAAAAGGAAGAATTCTTATAGTGTCAACGGGTGGATTCGGACCACCGACCCCTGCGTTATGAATGCAGTGCTCTAACCACTGAGCTACGCTGACTTAACAAAGATATTGTAACTTAATGTGCTTGCATTCTCAAACCTTCAATCCAGCCATAAATCTTCCTTAAAAAATCAGTACTCTTCCTCACTTTTATCCTCAAAATCCCTTTGTAATTATCAGGGTTTTCATAGACTTTTTTCCATGTAAATTTCTGGAAAAAAGGTTTCTGAAATTTACTGATTTGAGCTCCAGTTACATCAGACCAATACTTGTGAATATCATCGATACGATCCTTATAACTTATGTTTGCAGTAACCCTGAAAATGAGGTGGTCTTCAGAATAATTGAAACATTCCCTTAACCATTTAATAAAAAACTTAATCATTAAAGGATCCATATTGGAGAAACCTGCTTGATTATCTTTTTTAAAACCCTCAGCCCGGTACAAAGCTACACCCGCCAAGAAAA
>CAZSNC010000018.1:0-14066 GCA_964608405.1 uncultured Gammaproteobacteria bacterium
TTTGGATCGGATTCATTTAGATTGTCTTGTGATGGTTCGGTATAACCCATTATTGGAAATTCTGCATTACTAAGTTCAACAGAGACCGTCTTCGAACTGGTTATTGTAAAACTGCATCTTTCAGTAACACCGTCCGTACTGTCCTCACAATCTCCACAAGGATTAACCGCCATTGAACATTGTTGCGACCATGGAATACAGTTTGGATAATCGGGGTTTTGTACACACAATCCCGGGCTGGTACTATCGCAGTACCAGCAGTCGTATGAGGAAGATGGATTAAAAGGTGGATTACTATAAATTCTTACACCGGTTCCGTCAAAATATTGTTCATCATATCCGGCAAACTCATCAAACCTTTTCTCTATGACTACCGGGTCTCCAATAAACAGATCGTTTCCACAAAACAACGCAAGATCCTCCTTGTTTGGGTTACAGGGACTTGCTTGGTATGGACGAAGTGAGTGGAACTCGTCGTCTCCAAAGAAGGAGTTTTCTGGAGCAACAAGGTTACAGGCAAATGGATATTCCGAACCTGGTGAATATCTCGGAAGCGCTGTTTCTGTTGGACGAATGTTGTTTGGAAGGATACTAATACTTGAGGGAATGGTACAGTCTCCGATACATATTGCTAAATGGTTTGCAACGCTCCTTTCACCAGTTGAGTCTGATGGATGATTAAGGAGTTCATCACCATTTCTGATATTATTATCCGGGTCGACGGCAAGTGTACTGGAGCCACCACCATCCATATTGACCGCATTGTCGGCTCCACACTCCTTCATAATATTTGCCATATCAAGTACCGATGCCCCAGCAGAACTACTGATTCCCTCGTCAACAACAACCATAATCAGTTCTTCATTGTTGTCTGTTAATCCTATTGATGTGCGTGCCCTAATGGTGCAATAACCTCTTCCGACACAATCTCCCGTACAAGATAACGCAGGGTTACAGTTAATTATTCCGGAGTAAATATTTCCGTTTTCAATGAGTTTTGTAAAGCCTGTTACAGCATCCCATATCCGATTCGGGCGTGTGTATAAATTGGCCTCATTTTGTTCGGATACAAAAAGTGTCATTCCGGGATCTTCGTTTGAATAGATATCTCCTTGGGAAGCACTCAATCCGCTTGGGTCTACAAATGGTTCACTGTTTGTAGTGGTCCAACCTCCTCCGTTTATAGCTACTGCAGCACCAACAGAGTACCTGAAATCTGTTGTTCTTCTACCCAGAAGAATGCGTGGAGTGGTTGCAATATCAATATCATCGGCCGTTAGATCAACCTTTACTATCCGAGCCATCATAGTCCTTGGAGATTGCAGTTGTACTTCTTTGTATTGAATGCTTTGGGATGTGGAAACAAGAGGTTGAAAATTATTGGAACAGTCAAAATCTGTTGTCCGTTGAGCTGAAACAGATACGGGAAAAGTAAAAAACATTACAGCTGACAACAATGTCAGTAACAACAACTCAGTCTTTCGCATAAATGTAAATTCATTTTAGCATAGAAGTAATCACAGTAAACAAAAAACAATTTCTAAAAAACCAGGAGAGGTTGAATTATGCATTAACGGTGAAGTTGGTTACATTTGCTCCGGTGAAATACTGAATGATTACAAGAATGAGGTAGGCAAGAGCAATGATGACAATTCCAACAATAGCATATGTAAGAGTTTTTTGTGCAGAATTAACCCTTTCCGGATTTCCTCCGGAAGTTAAGTATTTAAATCCTCCGAAAATGAGAAGGATAAAGAACACAATTCCGGCGAAAGAAAGAATGGAAACAACAATATTTTGGAAAATCCATTCAAATCCTTTGATGGTTGCGACACCATTTACTGTATGAACCCCGGGTTGGGGATTGATTAGTGCCAATTTCATTAAACAAATTGTAACACAAAAAAAGCAACCCCGTCGGGCTGCCTTTTTCTTTTGCAAGAACAAATTAAACTTGTGTTGGAATAGTGAACGATCTCAAACTTACTCCAAAGAAACTCTCAATAAGTGTTAATATTGCCCAAGCTGCAAATACAATTACCAAACCAACCAAACCGGCTGTAATTTGGTTTCTTGCACCTTCTGTCTTTCCTTTGTCTCCACCGGAAGTGATCCATTTGATACCTCCTAAAACAAGCATAAAGAAGAAAGCTACGGCTGCAACAATCAATACAAATGAAATTGCAATTCCAACCAAGCCACCAAAATCTATATTCTGCAAATTTTCAAAACCTGTTGGTGCATTAAGATTAATAACATTACCAGTTGCTAATAAATTCATAATTTTTTCCACCCCCTTTCAAATTTTAAAACCGTCAACCTACGTCAGGTTAAGGTTAAAACTTCTCAAGTTCACATGGAAGAAGTTTTCGACGATACTGAGGATCGCCCATGCAGCAAAAACTATAACAAGACCAATGAGTGCAGATGTAATTTGACTTCTTGCGCTTTCGACTTTTCCTTTGTCTCCACCGGAAGTGATCCATTTGACACCACCCAGAACCAACATAAAGAAGAAGGCAAGGGCGGCAATAATAATGGCAAAAGTAATTACAATAGTGATTAGTCCACCAAAATCAATATTTTGTAGATTGCTAAACTGCTCTGGAGCATCAATATTAATAACCTGCGCAATCAATTTTTGCATGTATATGTATATTATCGGTTACCAAATTACACTTTGTCAAGTATAGATGAGGAATTAATTACCCAAATCAATAAAACAGTAATAAACAGGACTTATTATTATGAAAGATTATATGTTATGGTCCTAAGTTTGATATAAGTGCGGAGGGATTAAGAATGTCGGGAAGTCCGAAAACACTACCGAATATTTCAGCAATAAACAAAGCAGCAATGATAATTGCCAAACCTATTGCACCCGAAATCATATTCGAGCGGGCAGCAGCGAGCTTTCCTTTGTCTCCACCTGAAGACATCCATTGGATTCCACCGGAAATTAGAAGAAAGATAAACCAGATTCCTGCAACAAGAGTAAGTATGCCGATTACCTTTGTAATGATATTTGTGAATCTTCCCGGAGAACCGCTTCCACCAGTTCCGTATGTCCCTATTCCCTGAATAGGATCCCCAATTGGAACCTGATTTTGTGACAAATATTTCAACATAAATTAAGGTGTAAAAATTCTCAACTGTAACAGTGCGTTGTAATCTCCAAAAATAAGACGTCCGAAAATTCCAGCCAAAACAAAAGATCCGGCCGCAACCAAAAGCCCGAGCATTGTTTGCCAGATTTTTGCCCAAGCAGCAGCAACTTTTTCCGGATTTCCACCCGCCGACATAAATGCGTATCCGGCAAGGATAATGTTAATAAATGCATAAATACCGGCAATTACAATGACAAACTTAACACCATTACTAATGAAATTCCTTAATCCAGTCAAACCCCCTCCATAACTACTTACTCCCGGTGGGGGATTAACACGACCAAAAATCAGCGCGATATAATTCGACATATTAAAAACCTGGACTTAAGATACTAAACCCAAAAATTCTTTCAGCCAATCTTATTATCCAGTATGCAATAAATATTATCAAAAATCCAATCAATGCAGACGTTGCAGCTTTTTGTCCCTTTGCGACCTGTTCTTTATTACTGTTTCCTGATCCTGCCATGATCATAATTCCACCGGCAATTAAAAGAATAAATAGTGCAATTCCGGCAAACGCAACTGCATTTGAAAGGATTATTGAGACAAAATCACCAACCCCACCACCTTCTTTGCCGAAAGGGGAGTTAAAAAACCTTCCAATGTTTACTTGGGCAATCATAGTCTATATATTATTAAAATATTCCCAATATATCAGTTATCCCCAGAATTCTTCCAACAACAATTGTCAACCAGAATGCAATAAATATAATTGCAAAACCAATCAGTGAAGTGGTTATGATTTCTTTTGAGGCCTGGGCCTTTTTAGGATCACCTGCAGAAAACATTAAGTTATAGCCGCCATAAATAAGCATTAGAAGAAGAACGAGGCCGGCTATTGGAAAAATAATTACTAGGGCGTTGGAAACAATTTCACCCAAGGTTAAGGAACTTGAAAAACTGAATAATCCTCTGCCCGACTGTATTGCTTGATATAGTCTTGAGAAGTTTACAACTCCTGATGGCGGTTCGTAATTTACGATACATTCACACATTGATGTACCACCACAGGCAGGACCCCTGCTCGAACAGTCGTCTATATACCCCCATCCGCACATATTGTTCGGGTCAACACTACAGGTATCGCTTGGTATACAAGTGCACCCTCTCTCGCCTAAACACAGATTTTCTTCTATATTGCATGACAGTCCTAGACTTGTGTCACACCTTGCTCCTTCGCAACAGGGTTCTCCAAAACTTCCGCAAGCAATTGGGGGCTGTGTAACCGACTGGGGAATTGAACAAGCCAATCCGCTGGAACAATGGGATGTAGACACCCTTTCATTACAAAGTGAATTAAAACCATTAGCACTCGGGCAGTCTGACGAGTATGTACAACAGTGTAAGCAACTGTATACTCCGCCAGGAACGGGAATATCGGGAGTGTTACAGAAATATAAACTTGGACAATCGGTGTCGTCTGTACACCCTGAGCCCCCTGGGGGTACTGTGGGATTGGCCACAACACAGCTATTTGTGCAAGTTGTTATATACGGTCGGCAACCGCTTGGGTCTACAAACTCTTCGTTCGGTGTGTAGATAGGACAATATTCAAGATTTGGTACATAACCCAATGCACAGTTATTTGTGAAAGAACAATTCCACCCGCCCAGAGTATTGCTGTGACAAAAACAGGTAAAAGTCCCACTTGCAGGTGTTGGAGTTGGGGCAGCGGTGTAAGTACATATTCTACCACTATAACAACCACTGGATTGGTCAGGTACACATCCAGATACGACCCGGTTTGGAATAGCGGGACAGTCACTAACACTATTACAACATTGAACACAAGTACCCGATGTTTGTCCGATCGGAATACTACAAAAAGAATTAATCAAACAATCTCCAGAACAAGTGCATGCAGATCCGGGTGGTTGACGCACTCCCAATATACAATTATCATTGAAACTTCCTCCACATAATAGGGATGAAGGATTTGTTGTGCAATAACTAGGAGAAGTGTAAGGAGCACAGTTGCTACAGTTAGGTCTGTAGTTTTGGTCACAATTACTGGACGAAGTGTCACAATTAGCCCCACCGAAAGTGTCTGCAGTACAATTACATGTATAAGCTCCTTGTGCAACAGCCTCCTTTACACCAATCAACACGAAGAAGGCAAAAACAAAGGAAAACAAAAAGAGGACTTTTTTACTCATCATTCTTAGTTTAACACTTAGCGGCTTTTCAAAACAACATTATGATTACAGCCCCGGAATTCTTAATATTCGTATTCCAACAAGATCAAGGATAAACACTGAAAATATAATTAATATTATTCCTGCGATGGCTGCAGTTAACAACTCTCTTCCGCTTTGTAGTTTTCGTTTGTCACCAGATGCCGTCATTATCATAAAACCGGAGATAATAATCAAAATAAATGACACACCCCCTGAAATTCCGATTGCCCAACGCAAGATAAAAGTTAAAAATGCATTTTTATCACCAATTGGCAAACAACCTATAGCGGTTGATATGGAATTTGGGTCGTTTGGACAAAGCGGATTTAGTTCGACCCGTGGTGTTGGAAGGTATAACTGTGTACAGCACCAGCAGTCGAGTGATCTATTACTGATACTGCAGTCGCGCGACCCGTCTTCGTCAAGCCCAACCCCATCTTCGTCGGTTGGTCTTTGACAACCATCTCTTCGAGAGGTAAGACAATTCCCGAAAGGATAGTTGGAATCGTCACAATAGTCACCACATTGAGTAAAAAATGCAGTAGCAACTGGTTGTGTTGGCCCAATTGTTGCAGTCGGGGCTATAGTTATTGAGGGGGTTGAATCAACACAATTGCAACCCGAAGCCGTGCAATAACCATTATTAATTCCTAAACAATCTTCAGAAAATCCTTCTCCACAGTAATTTGTTATGTTACATTGTGTTCCGCCCGATGGGGTACATTCACAATCATCGTCATGGAGAAATAGGCTTTGTCCCTCGATAAAATTTGCACAGTAAGTGTCACTACTGCAATTCCATTGCAGTGATGTATCATACGTTCCCGCTGGAAGGTCATAATCAGCACTCAATCCATCTATACAACCGTTGCTGATATCGAAGGAAGCAGACACCCCCCCACCGTTGCTGTTTATTATCCCCCCTAAACCGTCCGACCCTCCCATAATAACCAACCGTGCACTTCCACAGGAATTATATGGAATTGTTGAATCGCATGTCATTAATATCCTGTAGCGTTCCGTTGAATCGAGTTGTGCGTAACTAAAAATTACATTATCGTTACAGCCAACATTTGTAGGACTAATGGAAAGAGTTGGAGGGGGAGTTTGTGCAAAAACCAATTTTTGTGTAAAAGTGAGCGAAAGGAAGAGGGAAACAGCGATGATAATTAACGATGGCAATTTTATTTGACGCATATATTTTACTATTCTACGAAATAAGTAAATTATTCCACAAAACTGCTTTAGTTTAGCATAATATGCTAAACGTTAAGTATATAATCAAAGCCCAGGCAATCTAATTATTCTAATTCCGATCACGTCAAGAAGGTAGACAGAAAAGATAATCATCAAAAGTCCGGCAATTGCTGCTCCAAGCAGTTCTTTTCCCGCCTTTGCTTTTTGAGGATCACCTGCCGAAGTCATAATTACAAATGCGGCAATAATTATCAGGATAAATGCAACCCCTCCAGCAACACCTATTGCCCAGGGTAAAACAAAAGTAAGAAGGTTTGTAGGATTGGTTATCGGAATACATCCAATTGCAGTGTTTATGCCCACTTGACCATTTCTTGTGCACCTGGGACTTAGAGCGCTTTTGTTTATCCAACCACTGCCTCGGGCTGTACAACATGCATGTAAGTTTGTACAACCGGTGTTCATTGGGGGTGTGAAACCGTCAAAATACATATCTGCGGGACATCTCATGAAATGACATTCTCCCGGTAATCCGGAAAGAGCCCCTGTACATTGTGTGGGAGGACTGTAACAAATTCCCAGTGTTTGATCACAAGAGTCAGAGCAACACTCATCGTTACTTAAACAACTTTCACCACCATTTTTACACGGTGCTACATTTAAGTCGACATAAGTACACGAAGCAGAAAGTGTATTCTCATTACAATTGTCATCTATATATGAAGGATCAAAAATACAAGACCGATTACAATATTGTGTAGAACACGATGGCCACATCCAATTTACGAAAGCCATTGATATATTAATGCTATCCCCATTTTGGTAATAATTGCCTGAATTAGGTATAACTATCCGGTAGGTCATGCCAACCTGTCCTGCTGGAAAGTCGTCTCCATCGTCTGCGTAAGCGACTATAACCGGGTTGGTAAGAGACCCTCCTGATTGTGGGTGATTGTAGTAATATCCTAAATATCTTGACATAGGATCGGACGCCAAGAAAATATCGTTAAGCATCAGATGAAAATCGAAACTGATCTCGTTTGAAGTACAGCTTGTTGCAGTTAGAGTCGCCGAAACTTCCTCAACTTGTGCGTGTGCGGATTTTGGAAATAAGAATGAAATAAAAGAAAATATCAGAAGTGTTCGGACCAACAAATTTACCTTTATCTTCATATCTAATCTTAGCATATAGGACATATTCCCAATTAAAGCAAAATATTTAATGCGACGGCATCAGATATAATGTATCATGTGAGGTAAGGCTTCAAGCCAGATTGTACAGTTTTTACTGTACTTATGGAGTATATGGGAGATAAATATCTACAAAAAAAACATAAGAAATGGATGCCAATCGTTCTTGCTGTTTTTGCATGTTTAATCTTTCATTTTGTTTCGACAAATGTGTATTCCGAGCCCGACTGCAACAATCCCGCAATTGGTGATATTGATTATTGTCTTGATAAAATTCAAAAAGAAATCGATGCTTTAAAACCGGCACACGAATACAACAAAAAAGAACTTGCTGACTTAAGAACTCAAATTAACAGTCTTACATTACGAATTAATGCACTCTCCAAACAACTCACAAAGACGGAAGAGGATATTAAAAGCCGTGAGGAAGACCTGGCATATGCTCAGGAAATATTTGAAGAAAAAACAAGATATCATTATAAATACATCCGCTTTTACGATTCTTTTCAAGCATTTCTGGCTGCTCCATCCGCATCCAAAGCATTCCAGGAAATTAATATCAGACAAAGAATTGCAGGAGAAGACATCAAGACAATGGAGAAGTACGGACAGGATCTGACTAAATTGAAAAGCGACAAAGAAAATCTTCAGAAAAACAAATTGGGTCTATCTTCTGCGAAAGAAACCGTTTCAAAAAGAGCGGAGTTTTTGCAAGGGGAAGTCAGTAAGACCGAAAACTATTTGTCGAGTCTTTCCTCAAAACAACAAGCGCTTGTTGCACAAAAGGAAGGGGGTTTTTCAACATCGGTTGGTGACACTCCGGCTACACTCGAACCCTGTTCCGGTCCACCGGGAAGTGCAAACTTTTGCAACCCCGGCTTTAGTCCTGCTTATGCCGCTTTTTCCTTTGGAGCTCCCCACAGGACAGGGATGAGCCAATACGGAGCTTACGGAAGAAGCAAGTCCGGACAAAATGCTGAAACAATATTGGCAGCTTATTACCAGGGAGCAACACTTGAAAAAAACTATTCGGAACCATCAACTATTAGTGTCAGCGGTTATGGAAACATCTCTTTTGAAGATAATTATCTTCTTGGTATTTATGAAGTACCGGAAAATTGGGGAGACAACGGAGGTTATGAGGCACTGAAAGCTCAGGCTGTTGCGGCAAGATCATATGCACTCTCCTATACCAATAACGGCGCCGGAACAATTTGTACCTCCGAGGCGTGTCAGGTGTATAAATCACAACTGAAAAGCGGAAAATGGGCCCAGGCGGTTAGAGATACGAGAGGATGGGTTTTAGTCAAAGACGGAAAGCCTGCAAAAGCCTATTTTGCATCAACGTCGGGAGGTTACACTATTTCGCAATGGGGGTGGGCTGGCATAAAAGACGCAAAAGATGGGGATTGGCCAAACCAGGCATACGAAAAGATCTCTGCATCTCCCTGGTTTTACAAAGGTTGGTATAAAAGCCGAAGTGGAGCAACTTGTGGAAAAAGTAATCCTTGGCTGACAAGCGAACAATTGGCCGATATTGTCAATGCATGGAGCGTTGTTTACAAAGGAGGAGGAGATGTTTCAAGAATAACCCCGATCGATACTTCCTGTTGGGGAGGAAGTCCCTACTCGATATCGGAACTTAAAAATATCGGTGGGTACACAAGTGTTGATTCGGTCTCGGTTGTATATTCGAATTCAGGTTTTACTCAAACCGTAATATTAGGAACAAACAAAGGATCACTTTCGATATCCGGGGAAGAATTTAAGAAAGCCTTCAATTTAAGAGCGCCCGGATATATCGGTATAAAAAGTTCTCTTTTCAACATCGAAAAGCTCTAAGTTAACACAACGACCGAAAGTTGGTGCTATAATCCAATTAAATTAGCATATTTATGCCTGATTTATTTATTTCACAAAAAAATAACGGATCCCCTAATGACCACACACAAAAACACGATGGTAATGTGTTGGGCAAGCGAGATCAGACAGAAAAAGACATCGCGAATAAATTTGACAACCACGAAATTTCTACCGACAATGCAAGAAACCACAACCCGATGAGTGCCTTCAATTACTATCCGAGGCGCGTCAATTTCAGAAATAAAGATCCGGAAGAAAAAGTAATACTACTCCTTCGGAGGCACCCAATCACAAATTTAGGTTGGATATCGCTTACTTTTATTTTGGTGATCTTACCCCCATTTATCAGTGCTATGCCTTTTCTTGACAGCGTTCCTTTTAAATACGTCTTTTTGATGACGGCAATTTGGTACCTGTTAACTTTTGTTTACGCCTTTGAGTCATTTTTGGATTGGTATTTCTCGGTGAATATTATTACCGATGAGAGAATTTTTGATTTTGATTTTTACAACCTGACTTACAGAAAAGTCACGGATGTTAATATCGATAAAATTCAAGATGTAACAGTATCAATAGCTGGTGGAATAGGAACGATTTTTAATTTCGGGAATGTTTTAATCCAAACGGCGGCAGAAATTACCGAAATAGATTTTGACTATATTCCCCAGCCGGACAAGGTAGCGAAAATTTTGCGGGAGTTGCGTCTTGAGGAAGAGGTTGAGCAAATGGAAGGGAGGGTCAGATAAATGTTAAATATTAGTATTCTTTCAACAACTTTTGTTGTTATTAAAATTGCTGCGATTTTTGGACTTTTGGTCTATAGTGTCCTTGCCTTTGTAATAATCAGACAGGTGAACTTAATGGCAGATACACTTGAAATCGAACTTGAAGGTTTTATTAAGGCCGCGGCAATAATTCATTTTATTTGTGCAATACTGACCCTTCTGTATGCAATTTTTATGTAATTATTTAGGTAATTGACTCCCCCCTATTGCCTTTCTGATATATACTTTCTGTAAATAGCTCTTTTTCATAGCGTTGAAAAATAATCTTAGTGTTATGGCTTTGCATACCAATACCATCAAAATTTCAGGAGTACCGGGTGAGTTTGGCTGGTCGCAATCCTTCGAATATCCACTTGATGAAATGAATCCTTCCCGAACGTCTTTGTTGGCCATTGTTTTTTCAACAATTAACAAAAATTCGGAAATTAACGATGCGGCATTGGGTCGCGAACTGTTAAACGAATTTCGTCAGGAATATTTTTTAGATGCGGGAAAAAATCCGGAAAATTCTCTCAAGGATGCAGTAAAGAAAATATTTAACGATTTTTTCCAAAGACTTGATGGATTGGAAATAGCCGCGGCATGTTTAACGGATACAAACCTTTTTACAGCAAGTATAAACGGGGGTAAGGTTTCCCTTTACAGGGATAATTTCTTAGTGAAAATATTAGACAGTAATACTCCTCAATTAGTATCAGCATCGGGATATCCGAAAGAAAACGACGTTTTGGTTCTTGCCACCTCCGACTTTTTTAGAAATATTACTTTTTCGGAAATTAAAGATATCTTTCCTCGCGGAACGGATGCGGTAAAAGATTATTTTTCAATGAAACTTCACGATCATTCCACAGCGTCGGTTGCCTTGGTCGAATTTTCCAAAGTGCCATTTACAAAAAATTCCGGTAGCGTCAATCCTTCAGTTGGGGCAGAAGAAGGTAAAATGCCACATATAAAAATTGGTAATTTTTTCCGAAATGCCTTTAAACTTCCCAGAAACATCCACCTTCACTTACCGCAAAGAAAAATATATATTCACCGAGAGCCTTTAATAGAACCGGAAGTTAAGAGCAAAAAAACAATGTATTTAGGAATATTTTTAACACTGCTTCTTGGGATAAGTGTTGTTTTCGGAATTTATAAAAACCGCAAAGATGCATATGTCAGCTCTTATGCCGATACGCTTGCAGAGGCAAAATCTAATATCGATACGGCGGTAAATTTGAAAAATGTTGACATATCCAAATCCCGGGAGTCATTTATTAAGGGAAAAGAAGCGCTTTCTAAATTAATTGAAGACGAGATTAAGGACCCAAAAATTGAAGAGCTGAAAAAGATTGTCTCCGGAAATGAAAGTGAAATCTTGGGTGAAAGAAAGGCCGACTCGCAAATGTGGCTTGATTTAACCCTGATTTTGGACGGATTTAATTCACAAAAGGTATCAATATCGGACGGAAATATCTATGTTTTTGATGCCGCAAAAGAAAGGGCAGTACAGATTAATCTTACATCCAAAAAATCCGAAACAATCAAAATTTCGGATGTGATTGAGGATGTAAAAGACTTTGCTACACGAACTGACAAAATATATTTTCTAACCGGTGGGGGAATTTACGAAAATGACACCAAGGCAAAAGTTGTTGATAAAGATTGGGAAGAGGCGACAGACATTTCTTTATTTTCTTCTAACATCTACATTATCGACCAAGAAGGGGGACAAATATTAAAATCAAGCGGAACGGAGGGAGGATTTTCCCAAGCCAAGAAGTGGACAACTTCGGACAGGGAAGACTTTACATCGCTTAAGTCGTTTGTTGTAGACGGCTTCGCATGGGTTTTGGCAAATGGGGGGGTTAAAAAATACAGTTACGGAAACAATATCAAATTTGAAATTAAAGGATATCCATACACCATTCCGACATACGACATTTTATTCACAAGTGAAGATTGCGAAAATCTATATCTTCTCTCAAATGAGAAGAAAATAATTTCTGTTTATAGTAAAGAAGGGGATTACAAATATAACTTAAATTCGGATTCATTTTCTGAAATTATAGATTTTGTTGTATCGGAAAGCTCCCAAAAAATAATTCTTTTAACAGGTGAAAAATTGAACGAGGTGAGACTATAGAACCTCAATTGTTTTTAACTTTCTCCGGAGATGCTCTTCTTGCCGCTTCATCTAAACGTAACTGCTTTTCGGCCAAGTGTTTCATATCTTCAAGAGATTCAGGAGATTCGCCATTCTGTGCAGCAATTGCGTAAGATATTCGCAAGCACTTTACGGCTTTTTCTCCTGCCGCTTCGCCCCCTCCTTTATTCCTCTCGAATCTAACTTCAACTCTTGAAATATACCTTTCGATGGCTTTCATATTCAAGTAAAAGAAAGTGTGGAGATGGAGGGAGTTGAACCCTCGTCCGAACTACAAAAATATAATCGTCTACAAGCTTATCCAATATTTTTTGATTCCTTTAGACCTTACTTACTGGAAAGATGGTTTAAAGTAAGTCTGTAATTTTTTTGATTAATGATCTACAGCCAAAGATTATTAATCTATCTCTATTGGTTTATGCCGTTTCCATCCGATAGAGAAGCGGAAATGGAACGACACCAGTTATCAGGCGTATGCCACCTGGTATGATGCTGGACGCTCAAATAAATTGGCGTTTATATGTTTTGCCGATTTTTTACAAGTTACCGACAAACTTGGCTTGCAGATTATAAAAGTGCAATCCGTCGAAACCGGTCATCCCCAGTCAAATTAATTTTTAAAGTTTATTTCAAGTTCTCTTTCGATATCTTTTTTCTTGATACCAGCTCTTTTTTCGAACTTCTTTTTAGCCTTAGCAAGTGCCAGTTCAACTTTGTACAACCGGTGCTTATTATACATCTTTACAGGCACCAATATCAAACCTTGGGACTTGGTTTTGGAGGTTAATGCAATAATTTCGTTCCTGTGTAAAAGAAGCTTTCTTGAACGGGTTGCATCAAAATCCTTTTTACCCTCAATAGGGATGTTAAAATTAATAAGATACACCTCACCGTTTACGATTTTTGCGTATGAATTTGTAAGGTTTCCACCCCGAAGACGGAGTGTTTTTGCCTCGGATCCAGACAAAGAAATCCCGGCCTCAATTTTATCAAGAAGCTGATAGTTAAAATGCGCCTTTTTGTTAATTATTTGCATGTTCTTATTTGCAGACACCTGTCTGCCTTAGTGTATATTGTATCTTAAATGGGTGTATTAGATCTAATTTTTCCCGTCGCCTGTCTTGGGTGTGGGAAGGAGGGCGAATATTTGTGTAGACGCTGCCTTTCGAGAGTTGAGAAAGCGAGGTTGTTTTGTCTCGAGTGTCATAAATTTTCGGCTAATGGAGCGGTTCACTCAAGCTGTAAAAAGAAGTTGTCGATTGATTTTGTCTTTTCACTTTGGAATTACGACGGTGTTGTAAGAATGGCAATTATTAAACTCAAATATAATTTTGCCTACAAGGTTGCGGAGGAATTGGCAGAAAAGTTTGCCGAAAGACTTAAAATCGATACACCTTCATTGCCGAATAATGCGATATTAATCCCAATTCCTCTTTACAAGTCCCGGAAAAATTGGAGAGGTTTTAATCAGGCTGAGGTGATGGGAAAAATTGTTGCCAAAAAACTGAATTGGCAATTTGCCACGGATTTGTTG
>CAZSNC010000019.1:0-13861 GCA_964608405.1 uncultured Gammaproteobacteria bacterium
AAAAACAATCGAAAAAGATGAATCG
This sequence comes from uncultured Gammaproteobacteria bacterium, assembly GCA_964608405.1. GTDB lineage: Bacteria > Patescibacteriota > Microgenomatia > UBA8517 > UBA8517 > GWB1-38-13. Next base: position 26 of record CAZSNC010000019.1, read on the forward strand.
GACATTTTTCAAAAAGTGATAGGAAGACCCCCAAGGCAACTTTTTGAATCAAGGGGTTGCGAATTCTGCAGTAGTATTGGATACAAAGGCAGAATGGGAATTTACGAAGTTTTGGTTATCGACTCACACATCAGGGAAATGCTCAGAAAAAGAGTCAGCGAAACCGATCTGAGAAATAATCTCACCGGTATCGGTGGCGAAAGTATCCTTAAAGACGGACTACTTAAAGCCGAACAGGGTTTAACTTCGATTAAAGAAGTTCTGCGTAATTCCTTAAGAATATACTGAAGTAAATTCCACACAAAACACTAAATTACTAACAAACATTTCTACTTGTTTTATAATCCGGTCTTATCTTCTTCCTTCAAATCTTCTTCCACCTCTATCTGATCCTCTTGAGTCTCTGGAAAATCTTGGTCTGTCAAAATTTCTTTGACCTCCCCTGTCTTCCAACGGACGTGCGACATTGACGGTAATTTTTCTACCCTCAATCTCCGTATCGTGCAATTTCTTTATTGCCTCATCCGCTTCTTTGTCATCCTCAAACTCAACAAAGCCGAAGCCTTTACTGTTTCCGGTAAATTTGTCGATAATAACATTTGCCGACGTAACTTTACCTGCTTTGGAAAAAATTTCGTTTAATTGTTCTGTTGTAACGCTATATGGAAGCCCTCCAACAAATAATCTTTTAGTCATTTAATATCACCCCCTTTTTATATTCAACCTGCTTTGTCAGTGATATATGACTTACTTTTTGAAGTCCAACTATATGCTTAAAAACAAGTCCGAAAGAAACAACGTGTGTTTCTTTACTATGCAATTAGTATACCATAAAACTTATAAGGATTATATGAGGAGTGTTTTTACCTGCATTAGACAATAAGATGCGTGTATTTTATAATTCCCAAGGATATGGCAAAACTGAATTCCAAACAGCTGCGTATTTCTTGTCCAAGTAAAGAAGAAATTGAGAGTGTAAAGAAAAACCCGATATACCTAATTTTGGATAATGTACTGGACACCTACAATATCGGATCGCTTTTTAGGCTAGCAGATGCAACTGGAATAACAAAAATATACCTGTGTGGAAATATGGATTATCCCCCGTCTTCAAGAATTCACAAGGCAGCCGTAGGCACGGAAAACTGGGTTCCTTGGGAAAAACAAGACGCGGCATCCACAGTTGTTTCCAAGTTAAAAAAAGATGGTGTTCAAATCATTGCTGTTGAACAATCCGCAAAATCTATTTCATATTCAAAGCTTCCGGAAATCCTGTCATTTCCCTGTGCGGTTGTGGTCGGACACGAAACAAATGGAATTAGTGATCGTGTACTAAAAGCATCTGATGCTATCGTTGAACTGCCGATGTGTGGAATCAACAAATCCTTCAACGTCTGGGGGTCAGCCGCAGTAATCCTGTATAAAATTCTCGAGAAGTTAAAATAAAGATTAGAGGTAGTTACTTAAGCGCTGCAGTCACAACGCTTTCCATATCCTTGTAGCTGTATGCTCCGGCAAAGAAGGTTGAGTTTACAAAAAATGCCGGTGTTCCGCTTACGCCAAGGCTTTGTGCAACTGCTGAGTCGGCTGTTAATCTCTTATCGTACTTGTCGCCTTCAAGACACGACTTCATCTCGGATGCGTTTACTGCCGACTTTAAAAACTCCGCTAAATCGGATGCTTTTGACTTTTCGTTCTTAACAGTATTATTCAGGAGTTCATAACCCTTGTTTGAGTACAAAAGGCTGTGAACTTCCCAATATTTGCCTTTTTCATTGGCACAATAAAGTGCCTTTGCACCCATCTCGCCGTTTCCATGACCGACCGTGTATACGTAAACATAGGATGCCTTGCCCTGATCGACTAATTTTTTCATTTCCGTTACGGGTGGAAGATAAGTTCCGCCGTCTTTAATATACTTAAACCTATCCCCTGCCTGCTTGCTGAGCTCCGGATTATATCCACCAGCTATATGGCAGTAAGGACAACTTGGATCGGAAATATCGACAAATAATACCTTCCTTTTATCATCTCCAAACTTTACCAAGTCCATCCCGAAGAGTTTTTTGATCTGATCCAAGCTAACATTATTTTTGTTGGCCTGTGCGGCGGCAGAGGTTGTAGGTGTTATCTTTGCAGTTGCCGTTGTATTTCCGCCTTCGAGTTTATTCACTTTCTCCCACAAAATTCCGATAGCAAAAGCCATTATAACGGAAATGACAACGAGTGCCGGTCCCACCTTCTCAATAAATCCTTTTTTTTCTTTTAATAAGGTCTCTTCTTTAACCATGTTATACATTCTCTATATTTCGTCCTGCCTTGTCAATAGTAAAAACAAGTTCAGGCCAACTCCTCTTCCAAGAACTTTAAAACATCAAGTCCCGCAATACATCCCGCCCCTGCGGAAGTTATGGCCTGCTTATACTGCTTATCCATAACATCGCCGGCAACGAAAACACCCGGGATGTTTGTGGCGCTGTGATACTTATGGTACTCATTTTTAATAAAACCTTTATCGTCCATCATAAGAATGTCTTTAAAAATATCGCTGTCGGGTTTGTGGCCGATCGCAACAAATACTCCATCAAGTGTAAGTTCTTTTGTTTCGTTTGTTTTGTTGTTAACTATCTCCACCCCTTCGACCTTATTCTCCCCGATTATTCTTTTGATTTCTGTATTCCACATTACATTTATCTTGGAATTTGAAAAAATTTTATCCTGCATTGCCTTTGATGCCCTAAACTCATCTCTTCGATGTATAAGGTATACCTGGCGTGCATATTTTGTCAAAACCGAAGCCTCTTCCATCGCAGAATCCCCTCCCCCGACAACAGCTACTATTTTTTCTTTGTAAAACGGCGCATCACATGGTGCACAGGTTGCCACACCTCTTCCGATCAATTCTTTTTCCCCGGGTACGTTGAGCCACTGCGTTAAAGCTCCGGTTGCAACAACAATCGTCTTAGCTTTAAATAATGTACCGCTACCATCCTCGACTTCAAACGGTTGCTGTTTTAGATTAAGCTTTACGGCATTTTTCTCGACAAACTCCGCACCAAACTTCTCCGCTTGTTTTCTCATTGCCTGCATTAAATCAGGCCCATGAATTCCATCGGGAAATCCGGGAAAGTTCTCGATAAGTGTTGTAAGCATTAGTTGCCCTCCCCATTTTTCGCCACCCAATATTAAGGTTGAAGCATTGCCGCGGGTTGTATAGATTGCCGAAGTCAAAGCTGAAGGCCCGCTTCCGATAATAATCACATCATAAATTTTCTCTGTCATAATATTATTTTATCTAAATGGGTCAAGCAAAAGATGTTGCCAACATTACAAACAAGCAGAATAACAAAATATCTACCTTGAAAAAACACCAAACCCAACATCACACACTTAACTTAAATTTGTGTCTTTATTGGTTCATCAGCAACTCCTACCGGATTAGCAACCGGCTCCTCTACTGTCGGAGTTCCTGTTAAATCTGGTGTAGTTACACCCAAATCCACTGTCGGGGCTATCGGTGCTTGAGCCATCGGAGAAACCTCCGGTACTACAGTTACCGCCATTGGATCGACAACCGGTGTCTCGGGAGCAGTCGGCTCTTCCGAAACAATAGGATTTGCGACACCAGGATCAACCACTGTCGGTTCAACTGGAATTTGCGGATTAATAGGATCGTCAACAGGCGCTGCCGTTGGATCTACCTGACCTAATGGATTTGTGTTTATATTCTTCGGATCCAAAATAATCACCCCCTCAAAAAGCTTTCTTAATTAACTCTTCGTAACCGTTTTTTCCTGCAAAGCCAATTTGACGCCCTACTTCTTTTCCACCATTAAAAAGTACAACCGTTGGAATGCTCATCACATCATATGCCGCCGCCGATTTTTGATTGGCATCAACATCGACTTTGGCAATCACCAATTTATCTTTGTACTCCTCCGATAACTCCTCCAGTATAGGACCGGCCATCTTGCACGGTCCACACCAGGCTGCCCAAAAATCTACGAGGATGGGCATTTTTGAAGAAATTACTTTTTCCTGAAAATCGACATCCGTTACTGTAATTGTTGCCATATTTTTGATGTAACTGCGATTTTGAATATACGCGTTTTCACACCGTTTAGTCAACAAGTAAATTTAAAAATATAAGTAAAATATTTATCAAATAAGTCTTATAATACTCCTACGATATACTTGAATTAGCCATTAAGTTAACCTATAATACATACCCATGGTCGAATATTTAAAATATAATCCAGGAAATTTTTCTCCCGAAAAGTTTCTTAGACCACCAACTGTAAAGGCTTGGCCCGAGTTAGATTACCTTTCCAGATCGCTCGAAAAAGATTTGAGAGGATTCGGTATATTCGAACGGAAGAATAGTTTGAAAATAGGTTCCGAATTCGAAATATTATTGTTATCAAAAGATACCATACCTTCAGACACTGTCGATCATGATGATAATCCTAACTACTCACTCGAGCATCTAACAGAGGTGAGGAAAATGTTTTATGATTCAGAAACATTTTCCCTTGGCAATAGTGATTCATTTTGGGACAAGGGAGAAAAAATTGGACGACTATCTTATGAATATAGAATATCCCCTCAAAATGTTTCTGGATACCACAAAGCAGTTGACATGTTGAGAGTCTTCGTATCCGAATCGGCCAAAAAGTACAATATTTTACCGATTGTTCTAAGCCAACATATTCATCTTTCCTTATCAAAAATAGGTGTATTTGGAGGTGGAAATCGATTTGAGTGTAAAGACCCTAAATTCCACATTGAAACCCGGGATGCTTTCTCTCATGTACTATCTTTTGTTTTGCTACCCGAAGAATATTTTGGGGCTGATATTCAAGAATTTAATTTCATTCGTACTAAGAGGCACAAATCCGATATAGGTTCTAGTTGGCATAGTCATCCTGAATATAGATTACTTTCGTCTGAATATGCTTGTGATCCAACACTTAATTTAACGCTCGCATTAAGAGCTTTAGATCTTAGCATAAACAAACTCGATAAAAACTTGAGGTGCCAGCCAAAACAGGATTATACAGAAGAAGTTCAAAGAGCTTCAAATGATCCCTGTTTGAAATCTTTCTTTGGAAATTCCACGCTACAACAGCTTTGTGCAATAACAATACAATATCCCCATGTCTCTAGTGGAAAAATCACAATTGACCAACTACATTAGAAAACGGATAAAAGTATTCGGTAATAACAGATCTTATCCCCTATTGCCGGAAAGTACTTCCCAAGTTAATATATTGGTATGCTTAAAAGCAGATTGATTAAAATTTCAAAAGTCTTCCTAGTCCTTTTTTCAGTATTTACGGTTTCCAACCTTTTACCAGTATCTGTCTACGCAGTATGTCCGGTGTGCACTATTGCAGTCGGAGCGGGACTCGGTATCTCGCGCGCTCTTGGAATTGATGATGCCGTAACCTCGGTATGGATCGGCGGGCTTATCCTTTCAATGTCATTCTGGCTTATCGATTGGTTAAACAGGAAGAAAAAACTTGCCGTAGGAAACTGGAAAGCGGAAATTCTGATAATCTTATCGATGTACATTTTAACCCTCGTACCTTTATATTTCGGTAAATATATCGGAAGAGTACATAACAGCATATTAGGAATTGACAAGATTCTTTTCGGAACATTTTGTGGCACAGCTGCATTTTTGTTGGGTAAATGGGCAGACGGGAAAGTGAGGCAAATTAAAGGTAAACAACTTTTTATATATCAAAAGGTTGTCTTTCCTGTAATCTCCCTTTTGTTGACAAGTCTTATCATTCACTTTATTGTCTAAGCTTGGACATTGGGTGAAATCATTATATAATCTCTCCAAGAGAGTAAATATGGGAAAAATTACCGGCTATAAATCACTTCTTGATAAAGTAGAGTCTGTCACCAAGCAAAAAGGGCTTGATCTTTCATCGGGTGAGGATCTTTCGATCGGAATAATGAACCTTATTTCAATCGAAGAACACCTTTTTTTTACCTACAACAAAACTAAAGATGCAAGGTTCATCGACCTTCTCGATGAAGTAAGACGCATGCGCACCGATTTACTCAAGGAAATCATTAAGGATTATAAAGGAGAGGTTTGGTGTATCAGCAAGCACCTTTTGGCCGCTTCAATGAGAGTGATGGAAGTCGGTACAAAAGAACTGAAAAAAGGAGATAAAAAGAAAGCCGCGTCTTTATTCGAAAAATCATATCAGTTGTATTCGTTGTTTTGGGGACTTAACCTAAATGTCATTGATTTCGGGCAGGTAAAACACACCGACGACAAAAAAGTCCATTTAATCGATGAGGCCGGAAGTGAAAAAGGCAAAGAAGGGGTATTATCAAAACTGGGGAACCTAATTCAAAAGGCCGTTGATTGCTGTAAAGAATAGTTTATTTGGAAAGTACAAACCTCCAGTCGTTATCAAGATACACAATCCTGTAGACTCTCCCCGCATCAAAAAGCACGCTTACATAGTATTTATAATCCCAAACAGTTGCGGAAACCTGGGTTCTGTCGATTCTTCTTCCGACAGTGATCATCCCACACAAGTCCCGCGCAAGTCCGACATAATTAACGGCTTCCACCGGGTTGTTGGAATAATAATCCAAATCACTTTTGGTAATCCTCGTATAAGATTCTTCCCCACCCTTCACACATCTTGTGGCTACCGCCTCGTATTTATCAAGTTCACAGAGTGCCGAAAGCTTTGTTGCAGTTGCATCGGGAGATTTCTCAAAAATCTTTATTGTGGGAATATTAATGTTGACAATTCCAGCCAGATACAAAGTAAAAAAAAGTAACGTAAAAAGTGTCAGCGTATAAAAAAAGACCCATTTATTGTGTTTCATTTTGTAGCCACCTCTTTTTTAACTATACATCATTAACCGGTAGTGGTGGTACTGGGTGGCAGAAAAAAAGATCGTGGGAATCAAGCCGCTGAACTCATGTAAATACCAGTTTTCAGAAGCGCTACATCAGCAGCAGCAAAAGCCAGAATTATAATTCCGGCACCAATAAGAACATTTTTTGCGATTTCCAATACTTTGGGCTTTTCAGTTTCCATATTTATATTATACAACCTATTCTCTATGCCTTACCTATTACGAACTGATATAATATACAAGGTTTGGTGAGGTGGCCGAGCGGACGATGGCGTTGGTCTTGAAAACCAATGTAGCGAATTTTCGTTACCGTGGGTTCGAATCCCACCCTCACCGCCAATTGGGGATAAGATAAAATTGCTTAGGAATAAGCAGGGATTAACGCAGGACGAATTGGCAAGAAAATCCGACCTTTCCTATACAACACTTACTAAAATTGAAACAAATGTCATCACTAAGCTTTCAATCCAGACGGTTATGAAAATAGTTAAAGGTTTAGGCATTGGTGTTGATGATTTAATGAAATAATATTATGACTAATAAATTTGTAGCGAGGTTAAAAAAAGCTAATGAGAATGATTTGTATGAAATTTCTCTAAAATCTTCAAAGGCAGAAGACCGAGAGGTTTTTATTTTTGAAAAGGGAGATATGTCTGATCTCATTGACAAAAATAAAGCCGAACAAATACGCAAGAATTTTCTAGAGAATAATATTAGGGTAAAACAAATCACGAACATACCAACACTGCCAAAATTTACAGATAGTGATGAGTTTGTAAACAAAGTGATGACATTTCGTTATGTTCCAAAAGATATTTTTACCATAGAAAATGAAATATTGATATTTGATGATACTGTAGCTGTTTACAACAAAAATGAATTACTAATCATTGAAGATAAAATATTTGCTAATAATAATAAGCAATTATTTGCGAGCATTTGGGATCAAGGACAGTCTCCGAATCTTGGTTTTGAATATAAACCAAATCATTCTTTTTACAAAAATTTGGATTATTTTATTAATGATTTACAAATCATTGTTTGGCCAGATATCGATGCAAAAGAATCATATAAGGGTTTTTCTGAAAAACTACTTGGAGAATACATAAAAAATATAATCTCGTCTGATAAATATTACGATGATGCAACATATATAATTGCTTTTATATGGTCATTAAACGGAGAGAAAATGATTGATATATGGAAATTTAATGATAACCATGTTGATGACAGATCTGGACCCTTGGGTGATGTAAGAGTTTATAGAGAAGGAAAATTGTGCGACAAACTAGGTCTTGCAAGCGGAAATACTTTAATAGTTTTAGGCTATGAAGAAAGACTCAGAAGACAGTCAAAAGATTTGAAGAGCTATCTAAATGGACCTGTTCCCAAACTACCCCTAGAAATTATGAATGGAAAATCTTTTTTTGATGAAAAAAAATTACCGTCAAACCGAACAAAGCTCGGAGTTCCACTAAAAGCGGAACGAAAAACTTGAAATCGTCCAATCAGAAAGGGTTGCTTCTGCGGGCGGGCGGAAGGGGGGTTGGGGGGAATTTCGCCCGCCCTACAAATTTTGGGCGAAATCAGTTCGAATTTTTTCGAATGCACATCGCCAGTTATCAAAACCTTCAGATTCCTTAAATGTTTTGTTATAGTAAGATTGTCTTATTCAAGGAAAACCATTCTCTTTATAACTTACTTACTCCTATAATTACTTCAACAAGCGAGAATGTCAATATATTGAAACCCTATAACAGTTGACAAACTTAATTCTCGGAGGTAAGATGCTTTCCACAGTAAATAAACACTATGAGTACCGAACAGGGCAAACCGATTCTACCTATAGAGATTGAGCACTCCTCAGATGGTGGTGTTTTAATAAATCAAGGGGTTGGGGGTTCAAAAAAAATTCTGGGTAAATATCCATCACTAACAAACGCCTACGATGAACTTAGACACAGTAAAGCATTCGAAAACTGCCTCAAGTGGGGTCATGTTTTTGGTACATCAGTGCTCGTCTATGCCGGAGCAAATTCTGTGAGTCAGTTCCTAAAAACAGAAGACCCTTTTGTTAAGATGGTGAATACGGCCTTTGCAACCGTATGTGCCGTCGTAGCCTATAAAAATATCAAAGGAATTGGAGAGCAGAAAAGGAAAGTGACATTTATCAATGCGGAATTGGATGAGCTAAGAGATTTTATAAATAAATCGAGAGAATAATTACTATGAGTGCTGAACAAGATAAAATACAAGAGATAAAAAATAACATAAGGGTTACTCCCGCTGCGAATGGTGGTATAGAAATAATTAATACCGTTATAGGTAAAAATTCCATATCAATAATGCGGGAAATGTATTTCTCGCCCATGGAAGCCTACGATAGTTTAAATTCAAATTTAACTAGACAGAATGCTCGAATGAAATTTGGTTATATTGCTTGCCCACTATCCCTAGGTTTTGGAATAGGATGTATGGGCCAAGCCATATTAACAGAGGATAATCTTACTAGAGCCATACTTATGGGTGCTTCAGTAATAAGTTTAACTAACGGGTTGAGCATTTACGGGAGAACCGGGGAAAATGAAGACGCTATAAAAATTATAAAGGCAAAATTGGATAAATTAAGAAGTTTTATCAACAAAAAGGATAAAGAGATTTCTCCATAAACCCCTCCGCTTCGCAAAGTCCTCCTTGTCTGATAGAATAACTGGGTACTTGAAATTGTCACTTACAATTATGATCTATTATATTTTCCGTCACGGTGAAACCTTTTATACAAAAAATAATTTCCCGTATGGGGAAAATTTCGAAACTGCGGAAATAATCCCTGAATCCGTTCCGGTGATTGAAAGAATCGGTAGTTACCTGAAAGATAAAATTGCCGACAACAACTATACATCCCCTTTTAAAAGGGCTCTACAGACTGTTGAGATAATTGAAAATATTACCGGGAAAAAGTTTATAGTTGACGAAAGACTATCAGAAGAAGGTTTAAGCAGAGCTCAAGAAACCATCAACCAGCTTGAGGAAAGGTTAAAGGGTTTCGTTGCCAACATCGAAAATAACAAAGTCTCAAGCATCGCAATCTGCTCCCATGGCTGGCCGATTGCAGCTTTGATCGCAATACTTACAAAAGGAAATGTTACCAAGATGGACCTTTCCTGTTTTCCAAAGTGTGGAGAATTAACGATTATTGAAAATAAATCGATAAAAACACTGGATTTTAACTGACCTTTGTCCTAATTACTGGCTTCAAGTGCGTTGTCAATTGATTTTTTAAGATCATCATAACCGTTATTTATATTTGCCTTCTTCCCATTCACATAAAACGTTGGAGTTTCATTGATCTTTAACAGGTATGCTTCGGATTCGTTGTCTTTAATGCTTTTTTGTATCGATTCCGACGTAAGATCCTGGCTAAATTGGTCGGTGTTAAGACCAAGGTTTTGGGCGTATGAGAATAATTTGTCCTTCAAGTTTCCGTCACTCCAGTCGCTTTGATTCTTGTACAGAAGTTCACCCATCTCCCAAAATTTTCCCTGTTTCCCGGCGGCTTCTGCCGCTTTGGCGGCGTCTACTGCCTTCGTATGTTGCGGAAGCGGAAAGTGCCTGTATACAAATTTTAAATTATCGCCATAATCGGCTGCTAACTTACCCAATATTTCGTCCGAATAAATTGCACAGGCTGGGCATTCAAAATCCGCATATTCGATTAGGGTTACTTTTGCGTTTGGGTTTCCTTTCACCCAATCATCATCTTTGACAAACAATACATTTTCCTTTGAAGTGTTTGCCGAAGGGGTTTTAAACCAATTCAGTACTTTATAACCGACAAATCCGATAATTATAAGTAGTAGTAATATTGATACCACTTTCTTAATTTTCAGACGGAGATCTTGCTTTGTCGCTTCTTGTGCCTTTTTTTGTTTTGCCAGTTCCCTTTTCTCTCTTTTTGTAAGAGGACGGGATGGGTCTAAAGAGTTGGTCTCCACTTGTGTGTTTTCCATGCAAAATATAATACTATGAATTCGGGGTTGCCTCAAGAAGAGGGATGTTTTATAAAATTATCGTGAGGATAAGAACCACAAATCCAACGGCGTATAAATAAAGCTTTGTCCTGTTTGCATCAAGTGTTATTTTCATCTCCGAAAACCATCTGTCTAAATTTCCCTTCTCGCGGAAATAAAATAACTCCTCAATAAAAAGTGCTAAAGATAATCCATAAACCAACCCCCTTCCGAATAAGGAACTACTCGACGTTAAAATAAAAAACGTAAGAAGCAGAAATACGATCTGGAAATATGCCGTGTGAATAATCAGTTTTTGTCTTTCTTCCTGCGTTTGCTTGATATATGAAACCAGTTCTTTTGCCCGCTTTACCGAAATCATACTCCTGATATTTTTCGACACTTCAAGCTCGGGCCTTAAGATAAAGGCGTAGATGATGTGGTCAATAATCGGCAGGTAAAACCCCATTAACAACCCAAACCAAACAAGCGCATATGAATAACTAAACCATCCCTTAAGTAGGGTCAATACAATAAGAAGGATAAATACCGCAATAAACTTATTAAACCCCTCTTTGCCCATAACTAAGACTAAACCATTTCAATACAAAATGCCAGATTAGTATATTAAGATGCTTTTATTTTTTTGGAAGGTTTTGTCAAAAGATGTCTTTTCAAATCGACTCTTTTCTTCCCTACAAATAAAACGCCCTCATAAATTAATTTTTCTTTTTGTTTCCTCCATCCGCCGAATGCATATTTTTGTGAAACCATTCCCTTCCTGTTTACCACCCTGTGACACGGAATCAACTCCCGGTCGGGATTATTATGCAGGAGATATCCGACATATCTTGGATTGACCTTCCCGACGCTCACACTATCTGCAATTACTTTATAGGTTGATACTTTCCCTTTCGGAATTTGCTTAACTGCCCGGTAAACCCGGTTGATTATATCCTTCTTTTTCTTCTCCATTTTTCTGCAAACCATTAATCCGTAAATATTTGAACAAAAATTTTTCCGTAAACGCCGTTGTCTATTACCCCAATTGCAAGGTGGGTATATATGGGGTTTAAGATATTGCTTCTGTGGCCTTCCGAATTCATAAGACCGTTATGCGCAACCAATAGAGTGGGTGCAAGAGCTAAATTTTCACCCACACTGTTAAATTTTATTCCTGATTTCTCAAGCCTTACTGAAACATCCTCCCCTTCGGGAGAAAAGTGAGAGAAATATCCCCTTTCCCACATATCTTTAGCATAATCCCTGGCAACTAATATCGCCCCGTCTTTTGAGATTAGTGGCTTAAGGCCTATTTTTTGCCTTTCGATATTAACAAGTTTTAACATATTCTCTTCGCTTTCGTAGTCAACGGAGAGATCTTTTTTACCAATGTTTAAAGATATGCTTTTTCCGCTTTTCGGACCCACGGTAAGAAGATTTAATCCGTCACTTATGACATCGCCGAAAATTTCCGCATATCTTTTTTCAAAAACTGCCGTTTTTCCACTAATGAAGCCGCCCATTTTCGAGGAAGAGATATCTGCTTTTATGCTTGATGGTATGGGAAATGCCAATACAAGAGGGATCAGAAACGAAAGCAGAAGTATTCCGTCAAAAAACCCGATTATAAATCGGAAATAGTTTAGAAAGGCCAGCTTTCGTAATTTTTCGGGTATTTTTTTAACAAGAAAATAAAGCAGTGTTGCCAAAATCCACTCAACAACCGTAACCACAAGAATAAAGCCGATTGCCTTTGCAATCGAGTTTGGGAGGGAAAAATTGGCAATTAAGGTATTTGCCAAATATCCGTAAAGCCTCAATCCCAACAAAAGCGATGCCAAAAAAGACAAAAATTCAATCAGTGTTACAAAAAAATTGTGTCTGAATGAGTCCAAGACAAAGTACAAAAGAATAAATCCGATGATCAGATCAACCCAATTTCCATGAAGAAAGTTATTCATTTTTGGAGGTCTTTGCCTTTCTTTTCCTCTTCCCCTTTTTCCGATTCCTTGAGTTTTGCAAGTTTCCACATAAAGAGTTTTGCCTTGCTTTTTACCTGATATGCATCCTTAACATAATTGCGTGCATTCTCCAGAAAGTGCCTGGGGGTATTTTTTGACAGGCGCATATATAAAGACTTATGGCCTAAGTCTCCCAATTCTTTTGCAAGCTCATACGCGTATTTTTGAAATTCCTTAGATATGTATTTATCTTCGTCTGCCTTAAATTTACCCAAAATATCCCCTATTGAAGAAAATGCCGGTTTCTTTGCACCTATTACTTTCTTGTCATCTTTCATTTTATTTAAAAAGCCGGTCTTTTATTTCGTTTACAATTTGATTCAATATTCCATCCAAAACCTTTAATTCCTCTTCCGAAAAAGCATCAAGCACATATTCCTGACCGGCAGTTCGGGAGATGGCATCCCTGTTGTCCACCCCGACCCTCACCCTCCAGAAATCCTTTGTAGCCAGACTCTTTTCGATTGACGCGATTCCGTAGTGCAATTTTGGGCCTATTCCTTCCTGTATTTTGTATTCTCCTAGTCTTAAATCCAGATCGTCGTGAACTACATAAATTTCTGAAGGGGGTATTTTGTAAAAAACTGAAAGAGATGATACACAACTCCCCGAGTCGTTCATGAAGGTTTGCGGTTTGACAACCATCAAATCCCCTTCTGAGGATTTGTAAAACAGGGCTTTAAATTTATCACTTGCTTCCCATTGCGCCTCTTTGGCAAGGGCGGTAACAAATTTCTCAACAAACACAAACCCGACATTGTGGCGTGTGTTGTTATACTTTTCCCCCGGATTACCCAATCCGACAATTAACTTCATATAAGTATTTTAACATTATTGACGTGTGCTTGACATTTGCTTTATTGAATACCTATAATATGCCACTTATCTATGGAAACACCGCGGGT
>CAZSNC010000020.1:0-13671 GCA_964608405.1 uncultured Gammaproteobacteria bacterium
ATTATTATATTTACAAAATTCGAGCACTACGCCAAGTATGAAAACATTTAGAAGTATGTAGAACTAATCATACATCCAACTCCTTCTGGGTATCGTCTTATATTTCTGCCCATTTTTAATGATTACTAAATTATTATCAGTTTCCTCATACAACTCAAAATCATCAACACTAAATACAAAACACGATGTCCCCTCCTTTATTTTTGCATTAAACGACCTAGAAAAAGAAATATTTTCATTTAATTCAAGATACCTCCTCATTAAACTAATTTTTTCTGTTATTATTCGAAAGTCGTTTTCGTCCGTAGTAATGCAATTGGATAAATCAAGATTATTCAACACAATCACTTCACTGCTTGTGTTTTCCGGCTTAATCATTTCCTTATAGTTAATAATTAAATATGAACCTACCACTGCCAATACCACAAGCACTCCAATAATAATTAAGTATCTTCTGTTTATCATAAAATGAGTATACCAACTTAAATAATATCAACACCAGTCCCATCTTGGTTATTTAAATCTGGAATAACACCTACGTGAGACGAGCTTATAGTTCAAGAAAAGGACCAATAATATAACTAATTATTTGCCGCTTTAAAATAAAGGGGGTTATTTGAATTTTGATTTGTTATACTTTTTTTGATTTCGAGATAAACCAACTCCCTCTCCTGTATACAAATAATTATCACCTGTTGCCTTTATAAAAACATCGGTAGGAATAAAGAGTGCACCATTATCCGCAGGAAGCATACCTTCCAAAAGCCTTTTTCTTGCACCATATTCTTCCGTTGAACGATATGGGTCACGAACATATGCGTACGAAACTCCATCAATTTCTTCTATTTTATCAGCAATAACCCAATGGTTAGCCGAATTCTTGCCCGGTATAACCTCCCTGTAATTACTGGAAACACTTACTACCGTTGATCCAATATTCCCAAGCTGATCGCTTAGTGTATCTGCACTCCATATGGTCTGATCCATCCTCATAGGTATCAATGCATTTTCTTCTAGGTAGCGCCTTAATTCTGATGCGCCAAGTAAACGACCATCTAAGTTTCTATTCTTGTAATAATTGAGAATCTCTTTGTAACATACTGTTGGATCTTTACTTGTGTTTTGCGAAACAATCATTGCCATGACTGCTATCCCACAATCATTATCTGTTTTTTGGGTAATGTATGGATATTGATAATCGGCACTCACAAAATCTTTTGGTCTTAAAGCTAAAGCGGCTGCAAAAAGTCCTATGGTTCTTAAAAAATCTCTTCTTTCCATTACAATTTAGGTATTTTAACGAAATATATGTCAAATTTCAACACACTATAAGTTATTATTTATTTTGCCCTGCTTTTTGTTAGATTATAGCGCTTGGGTTCCACTGAACTTTTTGGGAAGTAATCCGATGGGTTTAAACCTGTCTCAACACTCTCAACTGAAAAATTATTTTTTTGTAGATAGTCAAGTATCCGTGAAGAATCTTGTGTATCAAAGTGGCGGATTGTGTGGCTTAACACGATATCACCCTTCTTAATTCCTGATGTAACCCTTTCATAGGTTTTTCCATCTTCTCCTCCCGATTCAAGCGACCACATCACCGACTGCAAGCCATACTCGGCAAAAACACTCCGTGTCCTGTCATTCCTGTCACCAAACGGAAATCTCGCCCACTTTACCTTATAACCCGGAATAATATCCGAAACAATATCAAGCCATGATTCAATATCTTTTCTGATAACTCCCGAATCCAGAGTGGTATAGGGATCGTTCACCAAGCCATGACAGCCAAAAACATGTCCTTCGTCAACAATTCTTTCTATTTCTTTTCCAAATTTGTCAATTGTTAGACTATTTCTAAAATATCCTGCCGGAAAAAAGAATGAGGTTTTTAAGCCATGGTCTCTATAGGCATCCAGAATCGTTTCTATATTAGCGTGCGAGTTGAAATCGTCATAAGTCATCAAAACTACTTTTCTTGAAGTATCCCCATTGGACACCTCATGTGAAGCAATAAACTCTTTTTCGTCCATACTTACAGATTCGCCGCGGGGCCTTAACAATACGGAGGCCGGAAGAAGTGCACATAGTTTCAGAAATTTCCGTCTGTCTAATTTCTCGGTCATCAGGGCTGCATTTTATACTATAGTATGAGAAAATACAAAATATAATTTATAAAAGCGAAGATTATGAAGATTTATTCTTTTTCCTGTATTCCTAAAAGCCAAAGTACGGCTTCTTTTTTATAGCGTCTGTCGCCACGGGAGTTTATTCGAATTGCCGGAAGCTTACCCCTTTTACCCCATCTTTTAATGGTAAGCGGTGATACACGAAGTACATCCGCGACTTCGCGAACGGTCAAAAGATCCGGAAGATCCTGAAGTTTAATTTTTTTCTTTGGTTCTGCCATATATACTCTTTATACTTAAAACATACTTTGTTATAGTCTTGTGCCTGATCTATAACTTTTCCTATACACAAGGTATCAAAAGACAACATCGACTGTCAAGTGGGAAAAACCTAAAATATATGAAATTCTAGTAAATGGATTTGAGAAAAACCATTTACTTCAGGAGCGTAAATACCATACCAGATGATGTTCAGTACCTGGAATTTTCATTTCTGCATATGGAGGATCATCTTTTCTATAATGAATATTAGGAACTTCCTTTTTATGAACAAACCTTACTTCCTGTTTTTTCTTAGCTGGATCATCATACCCACTAAAGATAATGTCGTAACTAGCTGATCTTAATCCTTCAATCTCACTCATATTAAAAGCCGCTGCCGGTAAAAACACCTCCCTGGATTTACCGCCTGCATCCCTACTTCTAACCAACCAACAATTGGCTGCAACATCAAAAATAGCACCTGAAAGATCCAATGGACCTCTTTCAGACTTTTGATCAGGTGTACTCGGAACCTCTTTCATTCCATACACTGAATTCTCCTTTAACCTTACCGCAGTTACTTCAACTGACAGGCTTTTAAAATCCATATTTTCAAAACATGTAGCAATCCTGATATTTTCCGGTCGCTCATTAAAAACATGATTCGCCCTTAGTACGTTTGGATCTCTAAGATTTCTGGCTTTTAATTTGATATTTTCCCTCAATACAGAAGATAGGTAAGGACTTATAACCGGCTCCGTAAAACTTCCTGTTGCGAATTCAAAAGTATCAAATCTTTGTCCGGAGTTGGATACATTTTGTGCATATTCATCCGGTAAATTCAGCAAGCGATGTCCCCACTCATGAATCATTCCCATATCTAACTTTACCGGATTATTTCCTTTTATAGCATTAATTCTGCCCGGAAGTTCGAATGTCCTTTGAATATTTCCTCCGGAATAATATTTTTCCAACACAACCTTACCATTGGAATTTCTGACATTGTATAAGTACGCCGCCGTTTTCTCGTCTCGATAATCGTCGGCTATGGCCCAACTAGTATCGGTATCCACAGGTGGCCACAACCGACTAAGCCACACTTGGTCAAGACTGGGGCCCTTATTGCTCCGATACGCTCCTTCATTCCATATCCCCTCGATACATTTATCGTCAAATACCACAATTCTTCGAAGAACAACCTCCATATCGACCTTTGGAATAGCCTCTTCCAAACACTTATTGGTAACCTCAACATGTGTTTTAATCCAGCCGACAAAATCAATCCCCGTTTTTTCCTTTTCCTTCTCAAAACTTTCATATGCAGACCTTCTTACGGCAACCTCCAAATATCTTTTATTTGGATCCAGTAGCTCTTTCTGGACTCTTAAAATATCTTCAGGTCCGGAAATGGTTCCATTGTAGTTACTCTTCGTTAAATACTCCCGATCCGACTGATCGGCCAATCGTGTAATATCTTCTATTGAAGTTATACTCTCGCTTAACCCGTAGACATCAACACCGTTTAATCTCACAGGGTTAAACTCTCGTTTACCTTGAGAGGTATCTCCACTTTCGGCATAAGAAACTTTAACACCCAACCTTCTAGCAAGCAGACAACCCCCACCAGCTAATAGAAGACCCAAAAACATCCGTCTATCAATCTGTCTTGGGATATCTTTGCCCATAATCAATTATTATAGGCGTTTCTGTCCATAAAAACAAAAATCTCCGGAGATTATACTGTCTGAGGATATCTCTCGTTTCTTGAATGAAGAACCTGGTATTTGATTAACTCCTGCGTATAACCAAGCCATGCAACGGCCTGTGTTACTTTTGCCCGCATTCTAAGGGAGGTTATGTGTTTGGGAAAATCAATTTCTTTTGCGTAATAATTCACCTGCTTGATTGCTTCTTTTGTAAGAAGTGCTACCCTTTCCGGCAAAGACTTCCCGTCAAGATCGTCTTCAATGCTTTTGTCCATCGTAGGCTTTCCTACCTGGCATTCCAACCCGGATTGCGCAAAATCAGTAGTTACCTGATATATCATCAATGCCGGATATATAACCCCACTAATTACTTTTTCGTTTTGATTCTTCTGAGCTTCTGACACCCCCGGAAACAAAATCTCAGCCATTGCATTCACATATGCTTTGTTTGTTGTTTCCCGATATTTTACTGCCGGATGGATAGCATCTGATTTAAACTGCTCTTTCTCTTTCACCGGAGGCGCAATTCCTCGTATTTCCGATTCTTTAAAATGGAAAGTGTTGTACCATTTAGCCATTTCCTCTTTGACACGACGGGCTTCGTCTTTTGAATAAATAATATCTGCATCTTTAAGTAAGTTTCGGTACTTTTCAACCTGTTCCTCTCCCCAGTAGACTTTTACCACCTTTGAATGTTTTTGATCTTCTTTTGCAACAATATCAGCTTTCTCGTCAAACCCTCCGCTTCCCTGTTCCACAGAAAGTCTGACAAATTTTGACAAAAAATCACATCTTTCGCTTGAAGGTATTTTTCCTGTTGTGATAAACCAAAGACCGATAAATTTATAGATGTCAAGATCAACGGAAATACCACTCTCCTTTGTTGTTAAAGTCTCAGGTTGTTTCTCCACAGACATCGGTTTTAATGTATTATAATTCTTCTCTTTAAAACTACCAACTAAGTTTTGAAAGTATTAATTTAAACCATGGCGTATACAATTCCGTCCTTGCTTTAATATCAACTTTCAACTTATCCGTATTTACCCATTTAAAGTCTTCAGCCTCGTCTTTATCAAGCTTTACCCTCCCTTTTAATTTTCCGACAAAGACAACATCCAGCTCGTGTTCCCCCCAGATCGTGTCATACTTTGCTTCATATATAAACCTGAAAATTTCCGTAAGTCGGGTTTTTATACCCATCTCCTCAACAAGTCTTCTTTTGGCGGCGTCTTTATAGGACTCGTTTGGAAGCGGATGAGTACAAGTTGCATTTGACCAATACCCTCCCCAGGTAGGCTTTAACAGACTTCTTTTCTGCAGAAGCATTTTTTTATTGTCCGGACTTACTATTATTACCGAGATTGCACGATGAAGAGGCACCGGGTTGTGGTGGGCTTCGTACTTTTCCTTGTACCCCACAACATTATCGTTTTCGTCAACAAGGGTGACATTAACGGACATAGCAAAATAATACTATATTAATAAGTGTAAAAGGCAGTCAACTTCCCTTAGTAATAAAGGTACCCGTCCTTTTTCCCAAAATAGAATGATAAAGTACATCTTTTTTCAAACCGTTGACGATCTGCGTGTCTATATTATATTTTTGTGCAATCGCAAGACTCTCCTGTACCTTGTGGAGCATCCCTCCGGTTACGTCAACAACCTTTGCTCCCAGTATTGACGGTTTAATCCTGTCAAAATTCTTACCGGTTATTTTTGGAATGACCTTACCCGTATCGTCATACACCCCGTCAACATCGCTGCAGTAAATCATTTTGATTTTGTAATTCTTTTGCATTTTCTTTGCCAAAAGCGACAATATTTTTTCGGTTGAGAAAATTGTACATCCTACCTTTCTGTCTACAATTACATCCCCATAAACAACCGGAATTACCCCAATTTTTAAAGCTCCAATAAGTGGATCAAAATATGACGTAAAGCAATCTTTAGTATCAGAAAAGATGAAACTTGCGGGAGAAAACGGAAAAGCCGGAAGTTTCTCTTTAATAAAATTTTTAATTACAATTGCATTTAAACGTCTTGCCGCATCCTCAACCTGCGACATTCCAAAAAGAGAGTTTTTATAACTGACACTATCTTTTTTCCCAATGTTTTGAAGCCCTGAAATTGTTTTGTATTTTGCTGCCGGAGTATGGGCAAAAGAACCTGCGCCATGGCCAATTATTATCGTTCCCCCATACTTCTTCCTGCTTCTTTTTATCTCCAAAGCCAATCTTGAAATATTTTTCTCTCTTGCCGTAAATTCTTTCGTTTTATCGGTAATCACACTTCCTCCGAGTTTGATTAAAATTAATTCATTCATGGATAATTCTTGCCCCTTCCGAGGCTTTATTCGATATCACACTTTTTACCCCCTTAATCTTTTTCAAGCGAAGTTTAATCTTCTTTTCGTCTTTACCCAAACATATTACATGCACATTAGGACCCGCATCCATCGTAAAATAACATTCCAAGCCCTCTTCTCTCATCTCCCGAACAGATGTCATCACCTCAACCGTCCCCCCATTCCAATAATAAACCGGCGGATTTGAAGTCATTGCCATAACATGCAGATCAATTGCCTCTTCCTCCAACAACTTCCCAAAAAGCGAAAAGTCTTTCTTTAACAGCGCTTTTCTGATATCTTTTGTTCTTTTTTTAAGTTTCATCTGTCTTGTCTTAAAATAGGGACTTGTCTGAGCAACCGAGTGTCCTTCCGTTGAACTGGACTTTTTGGCACCACTTGATACAACCACGACCAAATCCCTCAAGTCCCAAAAGCCGGGTTTGGCAATTGATATGGCATACGAGCTGTTACTGCCTTTTCCTGCCTTCCATTCAGAGAAACCGTCGGTAATTGATCTTGAAGCCGAACCGGATCCCAACCTGGCAAGAATTGACAATTCCTTTTGATTAAGGTTAATCCCCGCTGCTTTACTTGCAGCAAGTGCAAGCGCCGAAAACCCAGAGGCAGATGAAGCAATACCCGCATCGGAGGGAAAGTTGTTCTTCGAGACAACTTTCGCGAATGACTTAATCTTTGCTTTCTTTCTCACAATATCAAGGATTCTAATAACTCTTTCTCCCTTGCTACCTTCCACTTTCTCTTTGTTTATTAAAACAATATCTTTCTTAAAGTCTTTGGAAAATTCCACTGTTGTTAACGTAAAACAGGCGCTCAAATTCATTGAAATGGAGTTATTAAAAGGAATGTTGATATCGGGATCTTTCTTTCCCCAAAACTTAATAAATGCTATATTGGCAGGAGATTTGGCGGTAGATCTATTTTTCAACTCTTACCCCCTCCTCTCCCAAACGAACTTTATATATTTTAAGATTCATTTTATCGGCCAATTTAAAGATAACACCCGGATTTCTATGATACCCCAAAAGAATTCCTGATGCATCCTTTTTCCCTCCGGCTCCGGAGACCTTGGCGACTCCTCCTGCGGATTCTATCTTTCTTACTAATTCTTGAGTAGAATCGGACACTACTCCAAGTTCCGACAAGAGCCGTTGATTATCTTTAAGAAGCTGCCGATAATCTCCACTACCGGCAAGCAGGTATTTTAAAAATTGCTTACTGATCTCTTCAATCCTGTTAAATATTACTTCGGTTCTCCTTCGATGTGCTTCGTACCTTCTGCCAACCATCTGAACCATCTCTTTAGTCGACTCAAGAGGCCTCCCACTGTCAATAATAAAAAATGGCGGTGTTTTTTTATCTATATTGATTGTTTTGAAGGTTTTATATTCCTCAAGTTCCTTCCTGTACCATAAATACCCACCGTATGTGCATATCGTATTGTCTCCACCACTTGGATTCCCGTGATGTTTCTTTTCCATGGCATATGCAATTTTGTTGATTCTTTCCAAATCCCAATCTTCTTTCAAATACCGCATCATTACTGCCGCCAATGCAACGGAAAATGCGGCTGAAGAACCCATACCGGAACCCGTAGGAATATTTGACGAGACAACAATATTGTTAATACTATTTATCTTTTTCGGTAATACACAAGTTATTGAATTTAACGGTAAAGCACTTATCTTTTCCAGTTTAAACTTCCCGGGTTGTTGCCGACCAACAAGCTCAAGATAAATACGCCTATCAATTGCCGAGTAGATGGCGGGTCTTCCGTAAACAACGGCATGTTCCCCGGACAATATCACTTTCCCCGGAGCGGAGACTTTAACCTTCCTGAGCTTTGTTATCATTGGGTTTTTCAATAAGTTTAAAGACCTCTTCATTTGGCGGCAATTGAGACCCCGTTGCTACTCTACTCCAAAAATGATTCCCCTCTTTCGTGTTTCGTTTAAGTTTATTTTCAGAAACAAGGATGGGGTTCTCCTTTGTTCCGATATTTACCATTTTAGGATTTGTCATAATCAGTCACCTCCGAATCAATTCTCAATCCATAAACATATTTCCGAAAACCAGCATATTTCAACTAAAATCGTTGATAAAGTCAAGTCTTTCCCAAACCGGTGTCTTTCAAAACCAGAACAGGAAACTTAATTACCGCATTTAATATCCTTTTAATATTTTGTGATCCGGTAATCAATCTCCAAAACCACTCCAACCCAAGTTTTCCGATTATCTGCGGTACAGGTTTTCTTGTACCGGCAATATAGTCAAACGTACCTCCAACCACCATTACAAGGCCGGTTTTTAAGTCTTCCATATGGCGGTACACCCATTTTTCCTGCTTGGGAGCTCCAAAAGCAACAAACAACATATGTGGCGCGAATCTGTTAATCTTTCTTAAAGAAATTTTGTTCGACTTGATCTCTTTATCAGTCAACGGTACAGAATTGTCGTTGAAATTGGCACCTTTATATACTTTATAACGTACCGACGGATATCTTTTGGATAACTTGTTAAATGTTTTGTTAATAACTCCACTTGTTGCACCCAAAAGAAATACTTTGTATTTCTTTTTATTGGCAATTTCCATTAGATCCAAAAAGAAATCCCTTCCCTTTATAACCCTCAATACTTTATCGCTGGATCTTCCCTTTTTAACAACATAGAGAAAACTTCTTAGAAATTCAATAATTTTTCCTGCATAGCTGATATTTTTCCCCAACTCAACCGTTCTTTTCCGATATTCATAAGCCGTCAGTAGTCCTACACCGTCACAAAGAGCAATATCGGAACTGTTTAGGATTTGCATATATTCCCGGTCAGTTTGAGCAATAACCAACTGCTCCGGATTTGGAGTTGTGATAAAAAGAGGTCTATTTGAGGCTGATTTAGCCTTAAAATGCCGATTTTTAACAAAATATGCAAGAATATTTGTTAGCAGTTTACCTTTACTTGTGCCAGTTATAGCAACATTTAAAATATTCCCCTGTTTTCGGAAGAAAGACGACGGTGACTTTTTTAATTTTTTCGAATCAGGCATAAAAATGTATTAGTAATTTTACACTTAAATACATCCGAATTCAAAACAGTGCAAAAAACTTAATCTTAATCGCAAAGATTTCAAGTTATAAACAAGTATTAAAAAGTAATATAAACAACAAATATTACTATAAGGCTATCTTGGTAAATATTAACTTACAGAAATACACAATAATGAAAAAATATTTGACTCATTTAACGAAGCCGATAAAAAATAGTTATCCTCAATGTATCCAGAATAAATAAATATACCTATACATATACTATAAGTATAGTACTTCTGAGAGGGATTTGTTATTAAAGATATTTATAAATCGTAGTCTTAACTTTTTGTGGTTACACTTCTTTTCCAAAGATCGATGTTTTCCAAAACGACTCCCGTTCCCCTAACAACACACAAAAGCGGATCTTCTGCAACATGGGCTGGTACTCCGGTTTCCTCAACAACCAATTTGTCGAGGTTTCGAAGCATGGAAGTTCCGCCACTTAAGACAATCCCTTTATCGATAATGTCTGCCGCAAGTTCGGGTGGTGTATTTTCCAAAACTCCCTTAACCGCTCCAATAATCTGAAGAAGAACAGGCTTGATGGCATTTGTAATCTCGCTTGAGTCGACAACCATACTTCTTGGGAGTCCAAAAACCATATCCCTTCCGCTGATTTCCAGTTTCTCTTCCTTTGCCATTTTGACAGCGGAACCGATCTTTATTTTAATATATTCCGCCGTTTGATCACCGATAATCAGGTTATATTTTTTCTTCAGATATTCCCCGATCGCCTCGTCGATTTTATTTCCTGCAACACGAACGCTTTTGTGAACTACTACTCCACCCAATGATATGACAGCAGCTTCCGTAGAGCCTCCACCGATGTCAAGAATCATGTTTCCGCTCGGAGCCGATACCGGAATTCCTGCTCCAATTGCTGCAGCCAATGGCTCATCAATTAAAAATGCTCTTGCTGCACCAGCAGAAAGCGTTGCATCCAATGCAGCCCTTCTTTCAACTTGGGTACAGCCTGCCGGAACACAGATCATGACATCGGGTTTAATGAGATATATTCTCCCAACCACATTCCCGATAAAGTATCGAAGCATCGCCTCTGTCACCACATAGTCGGCGATCACGCCTTCACGCATCGGTCTTGAGGCAATTAATGCTTCTGGTGTTCTTCCAAGCATTTTCTTTGCATCTTCCCCGACGGCAACAACTTTATTATCGTCTGCGGATATTGCAACGACCGTCGGCTCATTAGCAACAATACCCTGCCCGGCAACCCAAACAAGGGTGTTGGCAGTTCCTAAATCGATTGCAATTCTCTTACGCAACATAATGATATTTTCTGATACGCTTTAGTATTATTTTGACAGCAATAAACACGACCTCACTACAAGCCGCTTAAAAGTCATTATAGATACAATAAAAATTACCTACAAGGAGAAAAACTTAACAAATATTATCTCGCAATTAAACATTAAGCACTTTAGGGGTATAATATAGTCTCGAACAGATTCGATATGACAAAATTAAGGGTTTTAATATTTGCAGTCACTTTAACTATTGCAGGAATCGGTGGTTATCTTGCGATGATGTATGCAAGGGGTTATCGATTTAATCCCGACAGCGGAAAAATTGCCTCCCACGGATTGTTGGTTGTTAAATCCTCTCCCGACGGAGCACAGATCTTTCTCAACCAGGAATTAAAAACCGCAACCGATACGACAATTTCACTCATTCCCGGCAGTTATGACCTTGAGTTAAAAAAAGAAGGCTATAAAAACTGGGCTAAAACAATAACCATTAACAAAGAGGAAGTCAGCGAAATCGACGCCAGTTTATTTAAAGCTGCTCCGTCCCTTTCAGCATTAACCTTCTCCGGGGTAATTAACCCGATCGCGTCACACGATATGTCAAAAATTGCCTATGCCGTTCTTCCCGAAAACCGCTCAGACTTTGCACAAAAAGCAGGTCTTTGGGTTATTGAGACGATTAACCTTCCGATCGGCTTTTCCAAGGAACCCAGAAGAATTACCGACGGAGATCTTTCCGAAGCAAGCTGGATATGGTCACCGGACGGAAGGGAAATTCTTGTCACAACACAAACAGCGACCTACCTTCTCAATGCCGGATCATATATTCCACAGGCACAAAGAGTTAATGTCTCGGCAAATAAAAACACGATTTTAACCGATTGGAAAACGGAAGAGAAGAAAAGGATGGATTCAAAACTTGCCAATGTTCCAAATGACCTGACTTCCATTATTAAAAGTAAGGCCAGATCGGTTGCTTTTTCGCCAAACGAAGAAAAACTGGTATATATTGCCTCCGGTTCTGCAACACTTCCCGACAACCTGATTAAACACTTGCCTGGTTCATCTACACAAAAGGAAGAACGAAAGATCGAAAAAGGGAAAGCGTACGTTTATGACATTAAGGAAGATAAAAACTTCCTCGTAAACGACGAGGCGGAAAATATACTACTGGGCAGTGATATGGATGGAACGGAAACGAAAAAGTTAATGTGGTATCCAAACTCACAAAACCTTGTACTTTCTGAAAAAGATAAGGTTACGATAATGGATTACGACGGTACAAACCGGCAAACCGTCTTTGCAGGAGCTTTCATAAACCCCTATGTCTTTACGACAGTCAGCGAAGAAAGGCTTCTTATTTTGACCGATATCGGAGGGGACAAAACTCCAAACCTTTATACGTTGACGATAAAGTAATTTGCCACATCGGACGAGTAATTAGATTTATTAAACAGACAAGGAAAGCAAAAACAAGCATTTTGTGAAGTCAAATTCATTTACAATGTAGAAATATTCTCACAATTTGGATTTGTTTTTAAAAATATTTCCCAATACCTCCCTGCCAGTATTGTTTACAAATATTCCAAATGGATATTCGACACTTTCTTTTCCAATCACTATTTCACTTACTAAACCTGCATTTTCCAGCCTTCTGCAGGTTAACCTCACCTGCTGGAAATTCGGATCAGCTGTGTCGATGCCCAACATACTAAGGCCATTTACAATTCTTCCCAGTTCGATACATTCACCCTGCTTGTGAACCAACGGACACCCCTCACAACGGCTTAATTTTTCAATGTCACACATGATATTTCTTATAATTTACTCTAATTATTTAATCCTTTCACTTACCGATTCTAAAAATGGCTGCGTATGTTAAAATATCAGAAGAAATGCCCCTGTAGCTCAACGGACAGAGCAGACCCGTCCTAAGGGTAAGATGAGGGTTCAATTCCCCCCAGAGGCACAGGATTCAACAACAAAAAGCCAAATGGTTAGTTTTGTGAAGCAAACTTATCCTTCAAGTCCAAATACCTTGATTGCAGTGCTTTAATTTTCCATTGAATTATATCCCTTTTGTCTATATTGCATTCCCCTCTTCTCTCAGTTATCAGGTGATCAATTGTGATGAGCATCAAACGGTGAGCCAAGGTGAAAAGTTCTTTTTGAATTACATCAGCCAACAAACGATCGACGGTAAGATTGGCATCGTTTCGATTGTTATACCCTTGAATTCGCTTGTCCAATTTATACATATCGATTTTTTTTCCGGAGCTTACTTCCCGGTTCAAATAGTTTACAAATTCATCAAATTCGGGCTCGTAACCGGGATATTTCTCAATACGACGATCTTTGTTCATAGTTTACTTAATGTCTACAATTACAACAATCTCCCCCTTTATAACATCTTTTTTCAATTTTTCAATAACTTCATTAATTTTGCCCCTGTAAGTGGATTCGTGAATTTTTGTCAATTCCCTGGCCACAAACACCTCTGTTAATCCCCCAAATACCTTTTCGATCTCCCCCAGATTTTTAATGACCCTGTATGGTGAATCATAATATGCAAAGGAAATCTTGCCGTCTTTCAACCAATTAAAGAGTTTTTCCTTTTTCTTTTTCGGCATAAAACCCAAAAAAACAAACCTGTTTACATCCATCCCCGAAATTGACAAGGCGGTGGCAATTGCAGAAGCTCCCGGAATTGGAACAATTTTAATATCGGGATCACTTTGCAGAAGAAATGCTATTAACTCATTTCCCGGATCCGACACCCCGGGAGTTCCCGCATCGGTAACAAGAGCAATATTTTTTCCGTCAAGAAGGTATTTTAATATTTCTAACTTTCTGGACTCG
>CAZSNC010000021.1:0-12474 GCA_964608405.1 uncultured Gammaproteobacteria bacterium
TCCAATACTTCTCCCTGAAGCTGTTGTGAACCGACCTTCGTCTTGATAAGAGCATCTTCAAGTTGCTTTTGCAGATCCGATATCTTTTTATCTTTTTCAAGATCTTTAAACCGATGTTCTTCAACTGCTTGTTTAAGGACTGTTTCCTCAATTTTCTTTTTTTCTTCATCAAGTTTTCTTTGCATCTCAAGCTCCCTTTCCCTGTCTTTATCTTCCATTTTTCTTTTTTCTTCGCGGAGCTTAAGTTCGCTATCCATGAGATCTGCAATTTTCTTCTCTTTTTCGGAGTTTTGTTTTTCCAAATCCAGAAGTTCAATCTTTTTCTTATCTTCAAGTTCTTTGACTAATTTTTGCTCTATCTCTTTCCTTGCGTTTGCTATATCCAGCTTATGTTTTTCTGATATAGTACTTTCCAATTCTTCCTCAATCTGGTGCCTTATAGCATCGGTTAACTCGAACGTCTTATTACAGTGCGGACATTTTATTAAATTTGCCATTTCAACTATTATAACAACACAAAATTCTAATCATAGAACGACCTCTATTTTTTGATATTTTATACATCATACTAATGAAATAGTTTCTCTCCAACTCGTTTTGAATTTATTCCTCTTTCCAAAACTGATTCGATGATACGATCGGGGTCATCCATCTGTTTGTCCATTGGCCAATATCCCAAAGACACTAATATCTCATAAATAAAACTCCACCGTAACTTTTTCAGTTTTGTATACTTTTGCAGAACCCGAAAATATTTCAAAAGTATTTCGTAAACTTCATCATGAGATTCTCCTTCTTCAAGGATTTTGGATACAAGCTCAACCATATAATACGCGAGTGCCGTTTTTTTCAGGTTTTGCCTGATTCCAACATACGCATCAATTAATTCAACTTCATTCATTAAAATAAAATGATCGTTTTTTGTGAATGAATATTTTACTTTTGAGAAGATTTCGATATGTCCCCTTTTACGGCTTTTTGGTTTCCGTACACCTTTTGCCAACAAAAACATCTTTCCGTAGGACCTGGAAAATATGAGAAGCAACCGGTCGGCTTCACCGTAATTCTTCCTCGATAAAATAACGCCTTCCGTAGAAAATGATCGTGGTGCCATACAAAATTCCGATTCGGCAGGGATCCTATCGGTTTATAACCTTATTTCCTTGTCAGTAATTAGAGTAAACTCTTGTGTCTTTTTACCCATCTCAATAGTGTACATCGGTGCATCTTTACCAGGTTGTTTTTGGATCATTATTTTATACTCTCTATCTACTTCCAAAGGCACTTTGTATTTAAGTACAACTTTGGACACTCCCAAGGGCCTTACTTTAATAAAACCCGCAAATACCTGCTTTCCAAACTCTTCATAGGGATCTGCAAAGTCTTCAAAGCCTTCATTTGAGATTATTTCGCTGCCTTTTGGAACGTAAATTCTTACCCAATTGGGAAGTACGGAATTCAACCATCCATCCTGTTTTTCGGGGTTTTTATAGGTGATTGTAAGAGTCTTTTCGATGTGCCCGCTCTTTTTACTAATTTCCTGTGATACCTCTTGGGTGACATATAGGTTTGATTTTCTTCCACCGAGGTTTGCATCGTTTATGTATAGATAATCTCCTCCTGAATACTCTTTAATATCACCCGCAATTCCGAAAATGGTCACTGCTTCCTGAGCTTCCTTGTCGTTAAGATAAAAAAGGACGTGCTTTTCAGTAAACGACTTTACTGCTGCTTCGAAAAGAAGGGGCATCTTCGAGTCGGGGAGGCCGAGTGTCGATGATAAAATAGCGTTCATCAAAGGTCCGATTATCTTTTTTCTCTCCCCATAATTTTCCGGTGCAAATACAATTTTTCCCGGCTCATTTTCACTCCATACAACAGCGCCCTCTTGATCCGCAAAACTTTCAAGCTCGTATATCACCTGGGGACACTTACACTTTGCAACAATTTCCGTACTGAAATCCCCATAACCCGGCACACTTACTTTTCCGAGCACGTCCAGAAGATATACAAGCATTTGTGTGTCAACCGCGATTATTCCGTCAATATTCTTCACGCCGGCTTTAGCAACTTCTTCAGAAAACATTTCCATCGACGCCTCAAAACTCGGAGACCAGTTCATATCACGTAATCTGAATCTATTCAAGGCAACATAAATCCCCTGGAGATATTTCGGGAATTGCTCCGGAGCCTTAATGAATGGCTTGTAATTATCATCCAGATTATATATATCGTCGGAAATGATCGGATCAAACCTCCCCTTATCAACGCGGGCAATAGTATAGGCAGTAATAAAACCTCCCGTAGGACGAAGCTCTTTATCGTTTTGGAAAAGTACCATATAGGTCCTTGGGCTTTCCACTCCCAAAAAATAATCGGATTTTTCAAGAAGTGGTTTTCCTTCCGCAATGAGCTTAGTTGTCGTATTTAAAAGATCTTTGCTTCTTTGAAGGGTGTCACGAACCGCAATACCTCTTACTTCTTCCGGATATCTGTCAGGGTCAATTTCTTCAACCTCTTTGTTTATCAGGTTGATCTTTTCAGACAAATTATCGATCTTCGGAACTATTTCCGGGATGGTTTTTATTACAAAATCTAATTTGTCCTGAGCCGTTCTTACTTGGGATGCATTACTCTCTCCGGATCCCTTAAGACCTATTATATCCGCGTATGGCTTTACCGAATCGATAAGTATTTCACCCGAATCCATACCATATAAAGAAGCCTTGATAAGATGTTCGCCGTCTTTGTAATAGGAACTTACAAAGGGAACGATTTTTATAAAAGAAAGTGTCGAATACGAACTTTCAAACGTCTTAATTGATTTTTTTAAATTATCAAGTTCGGACGAGATTATATTCAGATCTTTTTGTGAAAAACTATCTTTTACTTTCTGCGCTTGAGATTTTACGACCATCGCATTTTTATAAACTCTAAAAGAGAGAAATCCCGTTATTGCAAGCAGGATAATAATAAATGCAACAAGAATTGAAACCATCTTCACGATTTTAGAAGTTTTTTTTCTTTGAGGTTTTCCCGGATTATTTTGAGGGATAGTTGCCGTTTGATCAGTGTTTTGTTGAGTGTCTTGCATATTTATTTTGGGAACCAAAATTGTATCTGACGTTTGCCTATTTGTCGATATGTCACCGGATATGTTACCAACAGTATTTACTTCCTGCGATGAGACGTTTGTCTCAAGAGGAGTAATTTTTTTTATATTTTCCACACAATTATCTTACACAATCAGGAGCAATTGCAAAAGACTCATTCGAAAGAGGTATAAATATTTACCATCAACCAGCTCCTTTTCCACTGATCATAACCAGTGGGGTTTTTAACATTATCAAAATATCAAATATCAATGATCTTTTTCTGGCATAATAGGCATCCATCTGAATTCGCTTGTCAAAATTTACCTCACTTCTTCCGTTCACCTGCCAAAAACCGGTAATTCCCGGTTTTACCGTCAACATTTCCTTAACGTATTTTTCAGTTCCGGGAAACTTTTTCTGCTGTGATTCCAACTCATCTGGAAGATAAGCACGAGGCCCGACAATGCTCATCTCTCCTTTAAGGACATTAATAAGTTGCGGCATTTCGTCGATTGAATGTTTCCGAATGAATTTCCCTACTTTGGTTATTCTTGGATCTATCGAGGGTTTATAATTACCGCTTCTCCTTTTTTCTTCATATACTTTTTTATACCTGGGATCTGTTCTTTCAAGAACATCTGCTTTAACCATCATGGAACGGAATTTAAAGAGTCTGAAAAGTTTTCTGTTTTTACCAAGTCTCTTCATATGCTCATTTTCTTTTTCGACAAATACCGGTCCGGGTGAGGTAAGTTTTATAGCAATCGCCGTAGCGATCATAATGGGTGAAAATAAAATAAGAAGAATTACGGATCCGACAATGTCTATTAGTCGTTTAATTACTTCAAAATTCATATCCAGGTCAGAGAAGTTCTTTAGCCCCTTCGGTTTTTAGCAACTCGACAACTTTTTTAACCGACTGTGCTCTGCTTTTACTGCATACCAAAAGCACATCTTTCGAATCTATTATGACAACGTTGTCGACATCGACAACTGCAATAAGTTTTCCGTCCGTATGAATCAGTGCATCCGTTGTATCGATATTAATTACCCTTCCCCCAGGCTCCTCCCCATCGATTATCACGTTTCCCTGATCATCTTTGGGTAAATTTTCCCAGACTTCCTTCCAATCCCCGATATCTGTCCAGAAAAAGTCGGAGGGAAAAACGTACATATTTTGATCTTTCTCCGCAACCGCGTAATCAATTGAGATTTTTGGCATTTTTTCGTAGGAGTCCTTAAGCTGCATTTTCTCGCTACTTTTTCCGAGACTTTCTCTAATGTCTAAAACATTTTTGTAAATTTCCGGTGAGTACTTTTTTACCGATTCAAGAATGCTGTCAGCCCTCCAGATAAACTGGCCTGCATTCCAGTAATATTCACCGGATGCAACATACTTTTTGGCCAACTCAAGCTCCGGTTTTTCGACAAATTTATCGACTTTAAAGTATTCCCGTTTATGATCAATGCTAAATCTTTTACCCTTCTTGATATATCCCAATCCCGTGTGAGGATAACGCGGTTCCACTCCCACTGTGATAAGACACTTCTCTTCGTAGGCAACCTTTGCTGCGGCTTTTAGGGTGTTTAGATACCTCTTAACCGGATTTACAAGTCTGTCGGCAGCTTCGGTAATAATTACCGCATCTGGGTCTTTCGAGTGTATATATAAAGCTCCGACAGAATGAGCGGGCCCCGTATCACGTCTTGCGGGTTCCACAATAATGTTTTCTTTCTTAAACTGCGGAACTTCTTTCAATAATTCCTTTTTATAATCTTCAGAGACCGTAATACAATACATTCTCTCCCAAGGGAATTGCTCGTTTAGCCTTTCGCAGGTCATTTGCGTTAAAGTTTTTCCTCTGAATATTTTCAAAAATTGCTTGGGGGTTTTTTCTCTGGACTTTGGCCAGAGTCTAGTTCCTCCTCCGCCGGCCAAAATCAATACGTAGGTGTGGTCCAAATAATCAGACATAATTTACTTGTAATAACGATAGTAACAAAAAAGTCAAATATTTTCTACAAGGGCAAGAACATCCTTCTTAAAGTGTTCCTTACTGAATCGCTCAGCATTTTTCTGAATTTTTTGGGTATTAAATTTCATATGATTAAACTTCTTTACGGCAGAAATTAGGCTCTCCCGGTTTTGTTTGTCAAAAAAAATACCCGTTTCCCCATCAATCACAGTGTCCAATACCCCTCCTTTTCTGTAAGCAATTACCGGGACACCTGCCGCTTGGGCTTCTACCGATGTAATTCCAAAATCCTCCTCCTGAGGATAAATAAACGCTTTTGCCCCGCGATAATAATACAAAAGCTCTTTTTCGCCGACAAAACCGACAAGTTTTATATTTTTTTCTGCAATTGCTTTTAGTTTTCTTTCCTCTCCCCCAGTTCCGACAACGACTAATTGATATCCGAGTTTGTTAAAAGCCGAAACTGCAAGATCAACTTTTTTATAAGGTTCAAGCCTGCTTACAATCAAAAAATAATTTCCTTTTTTGAGTCCTTGTTCTTCCATAAAATTGTTTT
Source organism: uncultured Gammaproteobacteria bacterium (assembly GCA_964608405.1). Taxonomy (GTDB): domain Bacteria; phylum Patescibacteriota; class Microgenomatia; order UBA8517; family UBA8517; genus GWB1-38-13. The sequence continues at coordinate 5,628 of CAZSNC010000021.1, forward strand.
CTTTCTCTTTTTCCCGACGAGTTCGTAATGATTCACTAAACATTTTTGTACTAACGGGTGGAAAGATCAGATAAGAATCTCTTTTGTAATATTTTTTAATCCGTGATCTGACTTCGTTGGAAATAGCAACCATGATATCCGGCCTTTGTGCGGCTATCAAATCCCAATATTTTGTATATTTTAAAAATGGCTCCGATAATATTCTATAGAAAGGTATCCATCTTAATGTACTTGGACGATTCTTTAAGTATTCCTCGTATCCACTCCACAGATAACGGGTTGGAGTCAGGCAGATACAGATATGTTTTGTTGACGGCTTGGTAATTATCCCCTTTGCTGCTTCGGAAGTAATTGAGATAACAACGTCATATTCATCGAAAGAAAATGTCTCATAAGCAAGCGGGGTCAACCACCCGAGAAGCTGATGGTAGCTTCGCAAAATGGGAATATTTTGCAAAAAAGTAGGATATACCTTTGGAAAAACTTTTGCCCATTGGGCTTTTTGGGGGGAATAAACAGATGTGTATAAAGGTGCGTTCGGAAATAATTCATGAAGAGCAAGTAGTTGTTGTTCTGCCCCTCCCCATTTATTCACTCTGTCGTAAACTAACGCAACCTTCATAAATCATTTTACATTTTCATATACGTCAAGTGTTTCCTTCGCCATTTTGTTCCAAGAATATCTTTTAACATAATCCATGGCGTTTCGGATGTATTTATTTTTATCCTCACGTGAGATAGTATAAAGCGAATATAATACCCCCGAAATTGAACTGACATCCTTGGGGTTGAAATAAAATGCGTGAAACCCGTAAATCTCTTTAAATACAGGGATATTTGAACAAGCTACCATAGTTCCCATGGAAATTGCCTCGATTCCCTGAAGTCCAAACCCTTCGGCAAGGGATGGATATACAAATCCTATCGAATTTTTATAAAGAACAGGGAGCTCCTCGTCTTTTACATAACCTGTGAGTTTTACATATTTTCCTGCACCGATATCGTTAATATAATTTTCAAGTTTATTCAAAAAACAATCCTTCAAACCCGCAATCACAAGAATCGCGTCAATATTTTTATTTATATTAAGGTCTATAACTGCTCTCACGGCAATTTTTAAATTTTTATGCGGATATGCATTGCCTATGTAAAAGAAATATTTCTTCTCAAGCAGTCCATATCTTGATAACACTGCCATTTCTCCATGGGTGCTTAAATCCGACAAGTCCTTGAAATAAAAGCCTTCGTAGGTTACTTCAATTTTTCTGACAGAAACGTCGTAGTAATTGGCAATATCAGTAGCTACTGCTTTACTGGGTACAATAATTTTCACCGCGTTTTTCACTGCAGTTTTGGATATGAACATAAATGGTATTCTTTTAAGAAAATATAAGAGTAAGGGAAGTTTTGTAGCATCAATACCCTGTCGTTGCATTATCAAATCATGAACGGTTAAGACATATTTTCCGCGATATAGGATCGGAACATTCAGATGTGGAAAGTGTACAAGGTCAGGATTTTCTCTGTTTATCACCTTAGGTAACGCGAGCTGTTCTCTTAGTGAATAATGAGGTATGTCTGCCAAAACCTTCTTCCAATTTCCAGGAAAAGACAATGAGTCATAATACTTTTTCTTTAGAAGAATTACATACTCATTTTTCGATTGAATACTTTTTAACTCCGTAATTAGCCCAATCAAATACCGTCCGATTCCGGTATGCTCAAGACCATACATTCTTGCATCGATAAGTATTTTCATTTGGATAGGAGTACTTCAACCGTCCTTATTGCCTTAATCACGTTAATTCCAAGGATCACTATGTAGTTTAAAAAAAGTGGATACATATTCCACAACCTCTTTCGATAAAATATTTCCATTGAGTTCACTCCTGATAATCTGAATTTCAGTTTCTCTTTAAGGGGAATATACTTTTTGACGCTTTTGTTCTTTCCTTTTGTTGCACCCTTAAGATGTGTCACCCAAACTTTGGGATAGTAGACAATTTTATATCCCCTTTGTTTTATTTTCCACGAAAGATCAATGTCTTCGGCATCTAAAAAATAATCTTCGTCAAACCAACCAACCTCGTCCAATATTTTCTTTCGCGTTAGGAAAAAAGCTCCCTGGATAGCATCAACTTCGTGTACCTTATCTTCGGGAATATAACCGTACCAGTATTTTGCAAAATATTTTGACTTCGGGAAAATAAGATCCAACTTTAGAAATAGGTGGAATAGTCCAATCCACGGAGTAATAAAACTTCTCCTGGCATCTTTATCAAGTTTTCCGTTGGCCAGAACAAGTTTGCATGTCAGTGCACCCAAATTATTGTCTTTCAAATAATTAAGGCATTGTTTCAATACATTCTTATAAACAATTACGTCTGTATTTAAGAACAACACAAAATCTGATAAAACAACCCCTTTAGCCCTGTTGTTTCCCCTGGCAAAACCTAAGTTTTCTCCCGTTTTAATTACTTTTACCCATTTAAACTCTTTTTCAAGGACTTTTAACGAATTGTCGCTTGATCCGTTTTCGACAACTATTACTTCAAAAGCAACTTCATCTCTACATGCGTAAAGAGACTTCAGAGAGCTCCGAAGAAGATCACTTGTATTGTAGTTCAGAATTACTATTGATAACTCGGGTTTACTCATACCTTCTTTTTCTTTAATAAAGATTCGTATATCGGCTCATGTATTTTAACTATCGACTTCCAGTCAAAATACGTTTCGACATGCTCTTGTCCACTTTTTCCAACGTTTTCGGCGAGTTTACGATTTTGTAAAAGTAGAGTTGCTTTTTTAACAAAGTCATCCGTTGTATCGGCAATAAATGCATTCTTTCCGTCGGTCACGTTAAGACCGGCAATACCAATACTTGTCGAAATAACTGGGAGTCCTGCCGCCATTGCTTCGAGAATTTTTATCCTCGTACCTCCTCCACCTTTAATCGGCGTTATCATTAGACTTGCTGATGTATAGGCATCCCTCGCATCGGCAATATTTTCAGTTATTAGAACATCTTTGCCTTCAGCACTTCTTTTCTTTATCCATTCAGGCATTTTCCTCCCCACAATCCATACTTTCGCGGGGGATGAATATTTCTTTTTAATTTTTGGCCAAATATCATCAAGAAGAATTTTTACTGCCTCCTGGTTTTGCAGCCATTCAAAATTAGATACACCATATAAAATCCTGGGGGGTGAAGTTCTTTTAACCTTTTTTTCTTTATAATAGGTACAATCAACACCATTTGGAATAATACCAACGGTCTTTCCGGGAAGAAGACTTTGCATCACACCTTGGTCTTCCTGACAGACAGCAAATAGACTGTTGGCCTTTTTCCAGTAGTACTTTTCCCAATAAATAATTTTGGCAACATCCAGCAAAAAGAACGGTCTTAATATCCTCGGAATTTCCGTCATAACATGGTGTTTATAAACTTCGTGCCACGTTGTCTGTTCAACTTGTACAATCGGGATGTCGGTTTTTCCAAGGTGGGGCATAACATAAAATGTTTCTGTGTGAATCAGATCGTACTTTTCCTCTTCCAGCTCTTTCTTTAAAGCACGCCTTTCGTCAAAGGACCAATTACGAATTACCAAAAGCGGGAACGGGCCCAACAAGGAAAACAAAATATTACGCAGTGTCCAGGGTTTTTTGGGTCTGGTAAAAACTTTAACTTTCTTGCAGTATTTTTGAAGTTCCGGAATGAATTTTTTCTCCGATTCGTCCTTAATAAGGGAAAATAGGGTGATCTCATTATCTTTGGCCAAATATCTGATAATGTTATACCATCGTGTCTGACCTCCACTCATGGTAATGGTCGGTAAGTAAGGGACAAGCATTAAAATCTTCATATTATTTTAGTTTTAAAACGACATACGTATCGGTTTTCTCCAAGACTGGGAATCTCTCCATAAATTCTATCGTTTGAGAATCGTTAAGGTTAACCGATGCATAATATGAAGCACCCTCATCAACTAACTCGTCTATCGGAAGTTCCACAACAGGCCATCCACGTCTCCCCGTCTGGTATAAAAACGCTGTGTCACCATTATAACTTGCTATTACCAGGGCATTTTTCGGAGCAAGCCTTTCTACCGCTCTTCCGGCACTTATTAGTTCTGGATGATTAATTTTGTAATATTCTTTTACTTGAAATGCAGAAATAAGAGCCATAAGAAAAATTAAAGATGCCGGAAAAACCACCTTTCCGATTTTTCCGATAAAAATACCCGGCAATTCCCAAACACCAAGAGCGAGAACAACTGAAATTACGGGTATTATAAGACTTTGATAATAGTCGTGCCTTACGTTAGCCGTAGCAATGACTGATATGTAAAAAAGTGCTCCGAACAAAAGTGAAATTAAAAAAGGGTTTTTCTTACCCTTGATAACCCCTATTAAAAATGGATATATCCCCCACACTCCTAATATTAATTTTCCAATCCGCTCACCAAACATCCAATACCAAAAAGCAGGTTTAAATCTCACTCCATCTCCATTAAACGTCCACTTCCAAAAAGGAATGCCCTCAGGATGTTGGGATATCCAGTATCTCCAAATGAAAAACGGAGCCAAGATAAGAAGAACAATTAGAAATGTTTCTTTCGCGAACAGAAGTTTTTTGAAACCGTATTTTTTCCAAAAAAAGTAGAGAACGAAGAGGTTGTAAAAAACAACATACGGCTTAACCAATATCGCCAAAGACATTAAGGTGCAATAAAGAAGCAGGTTGTGCATCTTCGAATCGTCTGAATATTTTAAAAAAAACCACAACCCTGAAACTCCAAGAAATACAGCGAGAGGTTCAGGTAAAACTACCCTTGAAAAATATATGTTAAACGGAAGTATCAGAAATATGAGCATTGCGAGCTTTCCTCTGTCGTTTCCAAAATAAAATGATGTAATTTTATAGATATATACCGATGTCAAAAGCGAAAAGACAACTGATATCAATCTTCCAACGGTATCAAATTCAATAAAAGTAAAAACGTGAGCAGTTAAGGCATGAAGAGCGTTAAAAAGGGGGAATTCAACCAATCTGTAGCCGTTTGGGTTAAATAATCCGCTTTGAACCCTCGAAACGTCGTGATATCTCGGATCGAGTAAATTTACCCCGTTTTCAAAATAATACTTTGAAACCGAGGCGGTATCTGCCTGTCTGAAAGAATGCCAATCCAAAATGGGCGAGTTGATTTTATATAGTCTGACAAATAATCCCAGTAAAAGGATCAAGAAAATTATTAATTTATCGTTTCTTAATACCTTCAATAATTTATCTTTCATATTTTTGCGTTATCGAATACATCATACCGAAAATCAGCCACAAAGTAATTGCGAATTTTGACGCTTCAAAAACATCAATAAAGAAGGCATTAATCAATACCCCTAAAAATCCACCCATAAATGAAGCAAGGAAAATACGTTCGAAAGTTTCATTTCTTTCGGACGATTTAAAATATTCCCAAAAAGAAGTGGCGAGATATGACAGAATTAAGAAAAATGATGAAGCTCCCAACAGTCCCGTTTCACCAAAAAGTCGCAAATAATCGTTGTCAGTTGCAAGAGTTATTGAAGAATACCCGGTTCCGAGTAAGGGGTTTTTCGAAAATGCCCGTATTGCTCTCGGCCATTCGACATTAAAGCGAATCGATGTTGAACGGTCTTCAAAAACGGGTATTGGTGTCGGTGTCGGGGAAATGCTTCCACGTCTTATTCCCGCGTCTTGAGCATATACAGGAGCAACTACATTTTGTGTGTATTTTCTAAAGGTTGCCGAAAATATCTCAATAACTCTTTGATATCTTGATATTAAGTTCGAGGAAAAACCTATAAACAGAAGGCTTGCAAGAATAAGTACAAATCCGCGTTTGAAACGCTTAAGAAGTATCAGCCCAATACTACCCGCAACAACATACGCAACAAGAGAAATTCTCGAAGCGGTATTGACCAAAAGCCATAGTCCTGCAAAATATGTCAGTAAGTATGCAATATTCCACTTTTTGGAACACACGACAACAGAAAGTATTAAAGGCAAAACAAAAACCAAGTATGTTGCAAGATCGTAATGCCCAGCAAAAGTCGAGTTGATATGGCTTCCCTCTACATACCTTAGTGCAATTCCTTTTGAATATTCTTCATTCTGAGTGACAACTATCGGAAAATTATAATATCTTTGTCCTAATCCGTAGAGAAAACTTATCACGACAACCAAAAAGAAAAGCTTCGTAAAATACTGCAGATAGTCGGGATGTTTTTTAATGCTTAGATAACCAACAAAAAACATGGAAAGGTACTCAATCCTTCTCACCCAATGTAAAAGTCCCAGTTTCCAGTCAATGCTTTGGGTTATAAAAACGGCGGATAAATATGAAAGCAACCCACAAAACAAATATAGTGCAATTACCAATAATATTTTATTCTTTAAAATATTATTCAGATTATCAAGATTTGTAAGTAAAAAAATCGCAAGAGTTAAGGCAATTAGAAAATCCTCCAAACGCACTGAAACATAGGTGTTGGGTATAGAAAAAAGAGGAAATTTCGGATAGAGGGGAATTGCCAATATTATAGCCGCAACCAAATATTTATTTATTTTTTCAAGCTTCGATAAGAGCCTTTGCATATATTTTTGCCGCCCCCCTTCCTTTCAATAGGCCCATGACGGGAATTCTCCAAAAACACCCAATTTTAAAAAACATTCTCAGAACGGGATATTGCCACTTGGGGCAATGTTTCCTATAAAAAAGTTTAACACCCTCAAATTCACGAAGCACGGACAACCCCACCGTTCCACTTGCACCCCCAAGGTGTATAACTCCGTCATATGGAAGATATT
>CAZSNC010000022.1:0-5984 GCA_964608405.1 uncultured Gammaproteobacteria bacterium
TATCCTTATTATCCGTCTTATGTTGATTGGGACACAAGTCGCGCATTTTAACTGTTTGTCAAATTCTTCTGCAGAAGTATACAATTTTTCAATATCTGGAAATTTTTCCAAGTGCTCGACTATTCTTTTTCCAGTCAAAGGGCACCCTTTTATGGGGAGTTTGCCACCTTTACAATTTGCGATACAATCAGGTTGTTCTCCTATGGACACGCAGTTGGTTAAAATGGTGGAGTTGGGTGTTAAAGCAATTTTAACGTTTAATCCCCAGATTTGTAAAATTTTTGGCAACTCAGCTGTCATAAGCGGGTATTTTAATATGATATAGCTTTAAATACAAATGACCCGCGTGACGGAAATTTCTCCCTTGTTACAGGATAATTTTAGTGTTAGAATTGTTTTCCAAATATAGAAAGGTGGTCGTTGTGAGTGGTAACAAAAAAAGTATTAACTGATAAAGACGGCGGAGATTCTTCAATTACAATGGAGAAGCTTCTCTCCCAATACAAAGGAACCCCATTTGCTTTAAAGCGAGGCGATCGTGTTAGAGGGATAATTGTAGCCAAGGAACCGAAAAAAGTTGTGGTTGACATTGGTGGAAAGGGTGAAGGAATTATTGCCGAGAAAGCCTTCCAGGAGGCCCGGGATTACATAAAAACCCTAAATGTCGGTGATGAAATTGAGGCAATGGTTATTGTTGGTGAAACACCAGATGGTTACACAATTCTTTCTCTTCGCAACGCAATGCATGATGCAAGCTGGAAGATGCTTGAAGAAGCCAAAAAAGAGCAAAAACCATTGGCGGTTTTGGTTAAGTCAGTTTCGACATCTGGATTGACTGTTGATGTTGATGGGCAGTATGGATTCATTCCGTCCTCGCAAATCGGCAAAGAGCTTCTGTCTGACATTAATAACCAGGTGGGGAAGCATATAAAGGCAATAGTTATTGATCTATCAAGGGCAGACAAGAAAATCGTCTTGTCAGAGAAAGAAATTTCCGAAGCTGAAGATATTAAACTTATCGCAAAAGCTATGGAGAAAGTTAAAGACGGGGAAGTATATGAAGGCATTGTAACACTCGTTGCAAACTTTGGGGCCTTTGTTGCTATTGAGGTTGGAGTCGGCAAAGAGAAAGTTGCGGTTGAAGGACTTGTACACATATCCGAAATTTCCTGGAGTAAGACGGAAAATATCAGAGATGTTCTTAAAGAAGGAGACAAAGTCTCAGTTAAAGTTATTGGCAAGAGAGACGGAAAGCTTTCATTTTCCATCAAACAGGCAAAAGCCGATCCTTGGACTGCAGCCGCTAAGAAATTTATTAAAGATGAGAAGTATAAAGGAGTTGTTACAAAAATTTCCGATTACGGAGCCTTCGTTTCTTTGGAAGAAGGAATTGAAGGACTTATTCATATTACAAAGATTCCGCCTGGAATGAACCTGAAAGTAAAAGATACAGTAAATGTCATAATTGAAGAGATTGATACTGAAAGCAAGAAAATTTCCCTCGGACTGGTTCTGACTGCAAAACCACTAGGATACAAGTAAACTTCATAAAGTGCTTGAAAAGTATTCCGGTAAGACTTACAATTCCCAAGATGTCAGAAATAATAAAAAAACTTGAGGGGCAAGGCTTGAATTATGTATCCTTCTCACGAGGTATGGCATATTATACCGGATCAAGAGAGGCTACAATTTTTGTAAGCGTGAACAAGCATAGTAGGCACGGAAGGCAGGAAACGCATGTTGCAAAACATTTTAAAAGACTGTTGTGCGAAAAATGCCCATATATTGAGGGGATGGATGGTATTAAATGTAGCGGAGTCAGTGCAAAAGATGTTGAAACGCAAAAAGTAATATTGGCGGACTTGGAATCCGACTTTTATATTGGCGAAAGCGTATGGGAAGACAAAGTAAAAAAACTACCTTGTGAACCACAGGTCTAACTGCAGTTTTAAAGTCTTCTGTTATAATCACCTTAATGGTTAAAAGTACTTCAGTATACGTATGTCAGCAGTGTTCGTACGAATCTCCGCGCTGGTTTGGGAAGTGCCCAGAATGTGGAGAGTGGAATACAGCGGTGGAAACTGTTATCCAACAACAAAAATCCAAAGTAATTGCAAAAAATGGATCAGTTGGCGCAGGAAATAAGCCCATCAAACTTTCCGAAGTTACACATTCTCAGACAAAACGGGTGTTAACAGAAAATTCTGAGCTTGATAGAGTCCTTGGAGGAGGGTTGGTGCTTGGTCAGGTAGTCCTGATTGCAGGTGAACCCGGAATAGGAAAATCAACTCTTCTTTTACAAGTTGCCGATAAATTGTCCCAAGCAAAAGCTTCAGTTTTGTACGTAAGCGGTGAGGAATCGGTTGGTCAAATTGCTGTCAGGGCTAAGAGGTTGGGGATAGACAACAAGAACATCCAACTTTTGGAGAGTACTGATATCGACGACATAGTAAATCAGGTCAATATGGGAGAAAAGATACAACCCTTGTCGTGTGTAATTGTTGATTCGATTCAGACGATGCAGACAGCGGACCTCTCAGGCATGGCCGGTTCGGTCGGGCAGGTGAGAGAATGTGCTTACAGACTCGTCAAAGTTGCAAAATCGGAAAATATTCCGGTTTTTATAGTCGGACATGTAACTAAAGAGGGTTCTATTGCAGGACCGTCGGTTCTGATGCATATTGTTGACACCGTTTTGTGGTTTGAAGGAGATAAAACATTGTCAGTACGGCTTCTTCGTGCTGTTAAAAACCGTTTTGGTCCGACTGACGAGGTTGGAATATTCTCGATGGGAGATAGGGGGCTATTGCCGGAGAACCATCCGGAGAAGCTGTTTTTGGCAGATATCAAGAAGACCATTCCCGGAAGTGTTGTTACCTGCGTAATGAATGGCACGCGGCCGCTTTTAGTTGAGATTCAGGCACTTATCGTATCGAGTAAGTTGGCTATTCCACGAAGGGTTGCACAAGGAATAGACAGCAAGAAGCTCGAACTTTTGTTAGCAGTACTGTCGAGGCGTTGCGGTCTTTCGATATATGAGTCTGACGTATATGTATCTGTAATGGGCGGAATAAATATTAAAAATGATCCGTCTGTGGATTTGGCTGTTTGCTTATCTCTTGCTTCCGCATATTATAACAAACCGGTCGATAGAAAAACGGTAGTTTTTGGTGAAGTCGGGCTTTTGGGGGAGATAAGAGAAATATCACTCCAGGAGAAAAGAATAAAAGAAGCCAGAAGACTTGGATATAGCGGTTTTGTAACAAGTATTAAGTATGATTTTCTGCAGAAAGCAATTAAGGGAATATTTGGTTGATTTACTTCCTTTATCGATTATTTACCTTTCAGCATTGATTATTAATATCATATTTTTATATAGTCTCTTTATGGGAGAAACAGGAGAGACTTTAACTGGAAAAGTAGTTGACACGTTGGCTTCGGCAACTGCTGACAACCATGATGCAAGGACTGACCCCGCACAAACAGCTGCAGATACGATATCTTCAGAAATTGGTGGAGATAAGATACTCCAGGAGGAGGTAAAAGGGATAGTCTCGGATTTGGCTCGGAAAGCTCAAGGAGCAACTTATGTAAACCCTGAAGGTGTTGGTCAACCTTCAAAGATAGCCGCAGGTCTTGCTGAAATTGATATGCAGATTGCACAAGCCAAAGCTCGAAAAAGAGCAAGCCAAACTGGAGATAAAACGAACAGTAGTGGCATTATACCTAAAGATCCAATGGCTGAATCTGCGGAAAGAGTACTTTCGCAACCTTGGGAATCTACCAAAGAGTAGTTTTTTTCTTCTTTGTTTTTTATTTAATTATTAGATTCTTCTTTTGGCATAGTATTAATACAAATAGAACATGTAGGATTGCCTGTGGAGAATACTTGTAAAGTTATTAACGAGTTATCCACAATTATTTTTTTACCCGAAACAACTGCGTAAGTTGAAGCTACATTTTGAGGCTATATTACTATAAGTTGGTCGATATCTGAAGCTATTTTAACTATGGGATTTGACAAAAAAACAATCGGGAGATAAACTTATAACACTCTAGCACCTTTAAAGGTTGTGGTTTAAAAAAAATCATTTAAATCTCAGATTATTTTTATATACTTTGGGGTTTAGAAGGAGTCTGGTTTAAATCAAAAAAAAGAGCATTACTATCGATAGTCCCGACGAATGTCGAGAGAAGCACGAGTAGCAATGCTCTTTAATAATACATTTGTCTTGCAGACAGGCTGTCTATCAAGACAAAACAAAAAGCGAATATAAATTATCGCTTTCAGTTAATCAGATTAAATGGTTTTTTTTAAAAACACAATAGCCTTTTTAAATAGTTTTTAAAATTACTGCACGTAATTTGAGGTTTTTAGGGGCGGGTGGAGTGTTGGGCAGGCGTTCTACCCGCTCCTTAAAGTCTTAATCGTGCAGTTTTTTTGTGCTTTACTCCAAAAAAATAGTATAATATTTTTTAAATGAAGAAAATTCTAACCCTCCTTGCCTCAGTGACTATCTTTTTATTTCAATTTCAGGCGGTATATGCCGAGGATATACCTACAGGGAAATTTTTAGGCAGTTATTATAACGGAAAAAATTTTGACACTCTGGTTTTTACCAGAGAGGATCAACTGATAAATTTTAACTGGTGGCGGGGTTCCCCGGGTGGAGGCGTTGCAAAAGATAATTTTTCCGTCCGATGGCAAGGAAAGATTGAGTTTACGGCTGGGAGTTGGGAATTCGGCTCTATGCCGGACGATGGACTTCGGATATATATCGATGGAGAAAAAATGGTGGATTCCTGGAAAACTCAACATGGAACCTATTTTAAGTTTGTAAAAAATTTAAGTGCTGGAACCCATCTTATTGTTGTTGAATATTTTGAAGACAAAGAGTGGGCAGGAGTCACTTTGACCTGGAAAAAAGTAACACCGGCAACAACACCTTCAGTTGGCGGTCCGACCACAAAACCCGGCGTAATAGCTCCGACGACTTCACCTTTATATAAAAGCCTTTATTCTTCAAGCTGTGAAGAACTGGTTGTAAGACCTCTCGAAGGAGATGCACCACTGGAAGTTGATTTTTCGGGGGCTGGTTATGATCCTTACGGTGCTATCCAAAGTTTTACATTCAATTTTGGTGACAGTTCACCGGTTGTGGCTCAGGAAGACTCTTACGTAACCCATATCTATCAAAAACCTGGTAAATACAACGCCGTATTAACAATTAAAGACAGTAAGGGTAATTTGAGAACTTCGGATGTGTGTAAAAAGACGGTAACGGTAAAAGGGACTTATGAAGAGAGTATCGGAGGCTATGCCGAGCCAACGGTATATCCGGCAACTGTTTCGTCTCTTCCGACAACAGGAATTTTTGACAGTTCTTTATCCTTAATATTATTTACTATTCCAATGGCAATCTTGGGACTTTTACTTAATCGAAAATTCAGTAAATTTTAATATCTTCTTTTAAACCTTTTTAATACTTTTTGATTGTTTTCCCCTCTGTTTTATAAATTGTTGTAATATAAATTATGGTTAAAATGCGGGATTTCAATTATATGTGGCTGGAAAGGCAGCATAAAAAGGAAGGAAAAGATAAAGAGAGTGCAGGTATATCTTCCGATCAGACTGACGCCTCCACCTTCTCGGAAAAAGACACGATAGATGGTTACGAGGAAGTTAGCCCCCAAGACTTAATCATGGAAGGAAAAACGATTAAATCTCAGTATAAAGCAGGGAAGGTACTAAAACACAGCGGTACATTTATATTTATAGTTTCTTTGACGGCGACTCTGATTATTTTGCTTCCTTTTCTCGGTATCGGTACAAACAATCGAACGGTACAAAACAATGTAACACCTACGGTAAAGGTTGAAAGTGAAGACGTTGAGGCAAAAGTGATTAAAGAGGCGACCGCATTAGGGCTTGATGCCAGATATTCGATATATGTTCCCAAAATAAATGCCAAATCAAAAATTAT
>CAZSNC010000022.1:6084-10762 GCA_964608405.1 uncultured Gammaproteobacteria bacterium
TTGATGCCAGATATTCGATATATGTTCCCAAAATAAATGCCAAATCAAAAATTATCGAAAATGTTGATATGGAAAACCAGAAAGAATATTTAGATGCGTTGAAGAAGGGGGTGGCACATGGCAAAGGGACATATTTTCCGGGGCAGGGAGGTAATATTTTTCTTTTCTCCCACTCCGTTTCGGCTCCGGAGTATATCAAGGCCTACAACGCGGTATTTTACGATCTGAAGAACTTGGAAAAAGGTGACGAAATAATCATTTACTTTTCAGGTAAAAAATATATTTATGGGGTGAGTGAGGAAGTGATTACATCTCCTTCCGACGTTTCTTTTCTGACTAAAGATTATGTGGGAGAAGCTCTAATTCTTCAAACCTGTGATCCGCCCGGGACAACCTTGCGCAGATTATTGGTAATAGCAAAGCTAAAGAGTGAATCTTTACCCCGTTGACAACATCATCTTATTACCTATACAATACAGACGGAATTGAGAGAGGTTTACTTCTATCCCAATGACGAGACTTCCTTAAGATAATAAAAATGATATTTTGATTTTTTGCGTATGGTAGTAAAAACTAAAATTGATCCGACTGTTTCCGCTGAACCCGAAGATATGGTTAGGGAATCCGATGTAAAGACGCTTGTCGGAGAAAAACCAGCCGTGGATGCTTCCAGTTATACGATGCCAGATAACTCTTATTCTTACGACAGAAATATTCCGGATGCAAACCTTCCGACGGAATTTGTACAGGGTGTTTTGGATATCGCAAATGAAGGTTCGGGACTACTGCGCCCCAATTACTCATCCTCGAACCACGACATCTACATTTCCTCATCACAGATAAGAAGGTTTAATTTAAGGGTTGGCGATCTTGTCGGCGGACAGGCGAGAAGTCCAAAAGACAATGAAAGATATTGGGGATTATTAAAAGTGGAGACGGTAAACGGCATTGATGTTGAAAAACTGCAAAATCGCCCGGATTTTGACGGTATGACTGCAATCTACCCGGATAAAAGGATTGATTTAACAACCGGTGCGGAGCCTTTGACGACACGTGTTATTGATTTAATATCTCCTATTGGTTTCGGACAGCGCGGACTTATCGTTTCACCTCCCAAAGCAGGCAAAACATGGCTTTTGAAAGATATGATTTCAGGAATCGGAAAAAACTATCCCGAAAACGGCAAACAGGAAATTAAAGTTCACCTGATGGCCGTTCTTATAGGGGAAAGGCCGGAGGAGGTCACCGATATCAAAAGGGTAATGAACGAGGTAACCGGTGGACTTGGTGAAGTTGCAGCGAGTAATTTTGACGAGTCTCCCGAAGCACAGACAAGAGTCGGGGAACTTGCACTTGAAAGAGCCCGAAGAATGGTTGAGTTGGGGGCAAATGTTGTCATACTGTTGGACTCGATTACGAGAATGGCAAGAGCATATAATTTAGCTCTTCCCACATCCGGAAGAACCCTTTCGGGAGGATTTGATCCGGTTGCCCTTTTTCCCGCAAAAAAGTTTTTCGGAGCGGCAAGAAAGATAGAAAACGAAGGATCGTTAACGATTATCGGCACCTGCCTTGTGGATACAGGATCGAGAATGGACGATTTGATTTATGAGGAGTTTAAAGGAACGGGTAATATGGAGTTACACCTTAATCGAAAGCTTGCCGACAGGAGAGTTTTTCCTGCAATAGATGTAACAAGATCCGGTACCAGACAGGAGGAGCTTCTGTACGGTAAAGATGTCCTGCAAAAGATATATACTCTGAGAAGAATGCTTGAAATGGTTTCCGAGGACGAAAGAACGGAGACACTCCTTGAAAGACTCAAGAAAGCCGACAGTAATGACGACTTCCTCAAAAATCTGGCTACAGGATAAGTAAAAATTCGTAGCTTACTAAATCCCAAGAAACAACCCTTTCCTTGATGTGTTAAAATGTTTACTTGCACCGCGAGGGTGTATTTTTATGAACAGGTTTGTCTTTACGGCTAAAAAAGCCTTGAAGGTAATCATACATTCAATTTTGTCGGTTATCCGCGACTTCAAACCCTTTTACAGGGATCTTTCCATTTACATATCAAATAGAGTGGAAATCTTTTTAGAGAAAATATTATTCGGTAAGGGAGTTGTTGTTACAACCCTGTATAAAAAAAGGGGAAAGTATACAAGACCGCTAATCCACTTGGGGATGAGCGGTTTGGCGGGAGTGTCGATTATTATTGCACCTATTGTTGCACAGGAATTTCCTGGAACAACCGTTGATCCCTGGACTATTCCACAAAGTGTTACATCAGTTTCGGCATCAACCCAGGAAGTACAAATCGAAACCAACTTTTCCGAGGATGTGAGAGGTGAAATTATTGAATACCAGGTGCAAAAAGGCGATACGGTAAGTTCGGTTGCACAGAAATTTGGAATTTCAGTTGATACAATTCGTTGGCAAAACAACCTTTCTGCAAAAGGTACGATAAAGGAGGGTCAAATACTTCAGATATTACCAATTACCGGTGTTGCCCACACAGTTAAAAAAGGCGATACGGTTTATTCGATTGCAAAAAGGTATGATGTTGACCCTCAGGCAATAGTCAATTACCCTTTCAACTCGTTCAGCAATGATGAGACATTCCAACTGGCAATTGGTCAGGTTGTAATCGTACCGGATGGAGTAAAGCCGGCAGAGGTTGTAACAGCACCTATCGCCAGAATCAGGCAAACGACACCCGATGCAGGAACGATTGCTGGATCAGGGACATTTGTCTGGCCTTCGGCCGGAACGATTACACAAAGGTTTGTCTGGTACCATCAGGGGCTTGATATCGCAAACCGTGCGGCGCCGGATATTTTAGCAGCAGATTCTGGAAGAGTCCTAATTGCCGGATGGCCTGATGCAAGCGGCTATGGAAACAGAGTAATAATTGATCACGGAAACGGCTACAGGACACTCTATGCGCATATGCAGCGGATTTATGTAGTTCCCGGACAAGGTGTAACCCGCGGAAGCGCGATAGGGAAGATGGGATCAACCGGAAGATCAACTGGTACACACTTACATTTTGAAGTCAGTATAAACGGTGTCAGATTAAATCCTCTGGGAGTACTTCAGTAGATAACAAGGAGGAAAGAAACACGAGATAATACGAGATATCCTTTTATGGAAGAGGCGATACAATCCGGGAGGTTGTAAACCAGATATAGATTAAAAAGATATTTCCGAGAAGGAGTAAGGCCGCGAATATTCCGAGAAAGATATTTGAGTAGTTTTTCTTGTCTTCTTTCTTGATGATGGTATTTATTCTCTTTTCGATTTCCTCTTCCGTTAAGATATTATTGTCTTTAGCTGGAACCAGGATATTTTCGGATTTACTTTCTTCTTCCTTTTGTGAATTTTCAACCGTTTCGTCTAATTGGGGTGGCTGAAGAGGGGGAGTTGCCGGTTGCGGAATTTTTTCGAAAGGGTGAAGAAGCTCAGTTGCTGGGAGCGGTTCTTCGGAGAGTGGGGTATTGTATTGAAATCCTTGAGACTGTTGATTTTCCGGAAATGTTTGTTGATCTTTAAGCATCTCCGAGAATTCCTGCGGTGGTGTTTGTACTGTTTGTGTTGTTGGGTATGTTTCTGCTGTCGTTGGTAAAGGAACATTTGTGTTTATCGGCTCGGTTGTGGGTTCCCTACCAAGCTCTTCATTGCTTCTGCGTACAGTTTCTTCGTCTCTGGTATATCTTTTACCGAAAAGGTCGTCCAGATCGGCCTTGGAAAAATATCTGTGTCCGCCGGGGGAGCGGAGAGGTTTAATTCTCCCTTTCTTTTCCCAGCGCCTAAGCGTGTCTATTGAAATTCCTAAGTAGTCGGCGGCAGAACCGATGTTTAAAAGTCCGAGTTTTGAATCGTCGTTCATATGTAAATCTATGCAATATATATAATATTTCCCGGTGCTTGTCCAGAGATAAACTGATATATAAAGATATAATGAGGTAAGTAAGTGTGTAGAAAAGTCAGCTTACTGTGCCACTGTCGGGGTGGGTGTGGGCGTCTCCGTGACTGAAGCTGCAGGTGGTTCACTGCCTTCCGGAAGCTCTACCTTGGGTTTAATTGCCGGTGTAGGTGTCTCCGGTGTTGTGAGATTTTCCGTTACTTGCGGGGTAGCTGTCTTTTTCTTCGATTGGAAATCTTCAAGAGCCTTTTTTGCTACCTGGTAATCTTGAGTCTCCGGCTTTAGCAATCCGAGAACGAGGCTCATCTGTTGAATAGCCGCATCAATCTTTCCCTGCTCCTTGTAAGAGTAGGCGAGATTAAAGTGGGTATTGGGCAAATCGTTTTTCGACGAGACGGCAAGCTCGAATATTCTCGAGGCTGTTTCATAATTCTTCGCTGAGTAATATAATCCACCGAGAGAAATTCTTGTTTGAGGATTAACAGGATCAAGTGCAACGGCTTGCGCATAAGCTTGGGCCGCAAATGTATCGGCTCCGTTGGCAAGAGAAATGATGCTTTGATATGTTTTCCCCAAAGTTTCCCAATTTTGGGCGCGCATTGGATTAAGAGCTACATTTGCTTTTGCTTCCGAGATGGACGCCTGAATTAATTGAGTAATATTGGTTCTGTCTGTATCACTAAGGTTTTTCTTTCGGGCCGTTGCATCGGCAAGTATCAAATAGATTCTTGATGAGGTGGCACGGTATCTGTC
>CAZSNC010000023.1:0-1973 GCA_964608405.1 uncultured Gammaproteobacteria bacterium
GTCCTGCATCGTGGAGATGTTCAATTGCTTCCAACCCAAACCCGACACTTCCCCACCCGGCAGTAGAAGGATTTGCATGAAATGTCGAACAGCTTTGATAAACATGGCGTCTGGCAACATCCGCACTGCACATACTCTTGTCTTTGTCTGATGCCGAACCTCCCGGATTGGTTAATAAGTCTTCGAATTTTTCAGCAACAACAGATTCAACTTTTTTCCCGTCTCCTCCAAGTTCCCTTCTGACAATTTTTTTTACGGTTGAATTCAACCAGGAAAATGTGTCTAAAAAATCCCCCTTCCATACACCGTCTGAGGATCCACAACAATCACAGTTACGTTTCCATCGTTCTATCCCATGATTACAGCTCCATGACCTATTCTCAATCAATTCTCCCTTGGGAAAATTGTATTTTTCGCTGATCAATCTATCGAAAAGTTCATTAATTGAAATAACTTCAAAACCATTCTCTTTTAAAGAATTTTTTAATAAATAATCTAAGAATAAATTTGCCCACGGCCTGTGATGCCCAAAAGTTTCCAGATCGGTATGTGCAATAACCAAACCCAATGGCGACTTCTCAGCCTGAGGCACGACAATATTTCTCACAAAACGGTCAGCATTTGAAATATCTTCGAATGACACTTCGGAGTGAACCTTGCTATCAAATGGAATGGCAATTAATCCGTTTGGTAATACCATTGGATAGTTATCCGTATTTCCACCATCAGCCCGACGAACCTGAACCGGAGACAGTAAAATCCCCTGGTAACCACACTCTTTTACAACATCGACAGTTTTATTATCCAATGCCGATTCGGGAGCCCAAAATATTTTCGGTTTAATTCCTTCTTTGGAAAGGGCCCGAAGTCCCGCTTTAATAAGAACACGTTTGTCATCATCTTCCAAAAAAGGAAGGATCGGGTGAATAAACGAATCTCCCATTCCATTGGCTTTCAGACTTTCCCGAATTTCTCTTCTTACCTGACCATCCTTAATCTGCATCCTTAAAATGCCATAGACATCCAGCGACAACCCCAAACAAGGATCCAGGTCTTTTTGAACAAGAGCCAAAGGCTTGTAACACTCTTGGGTTGTTTTTTCCATCCAATCTTCACCCTTTGGATCAAGTTTTGCAGAAGCCAATTCCCTGTGGTAAAGTCGCCTTTGAGGTTGAAGCGCATGAGCGGCGGGAACAAAAATTCTCTCTCTGTCTTTTCCCATACTATAAATATTTAGTACAAAAACCCAAACTCGTCAACACGGCATTTTGGGATATTTACATAAACAATCCTTTATACTAAAATACTTCTTACCTCAATTATTATTGAGGGAGATAAAGCCTCCAAAGGCAGTATCGAAAACAAGCTTATTTACTTGTCTTCATACAGAAGTCCTCGGAGATTATCTTGAAAGAAATCAGAATAAATTAATTATAATAAAAATATGGCAAAAAAAATTAAGGTTATTTTAAAGCTTAATTTAAAAGCGGCAGAAGCTACTCCTGCCCCGCCTGTCGGAACGGCCTTGGGACAACATGGTGTTGCCATCATGGACTTTGTGAAGGCTTATAACGACCGTACAAAAGATCTTAAAGGTCAGGTTGCACCCGGAGTAATTACCATTTATGAAGACAGAACATTGGATTTCGTAATCAAAAAAGCTCCTGTATCTGAAATGATTAAAAAAGCACTTACGCTTGAAAAAGGTTCCGGGACAACCCCAAGAGACATCGTCGGAACACTCAATAAAAACCAGGTAACAGAAATCGCCAAAGAGAAAATGGACGATCTTAATGCGCTGGATATTGAAGCGGCAGAGAAAATCGTTGAAGGAACAGCGCGGTCAATGGGGGTCAAGGTAGAAAAATAAAAGATTATGGGAAAAACTAAAACAGCATTCGTCGGTGGAGTTTCAGATGAGGCTCTTTCATCCGAAGAAAGACGGCACCTGCGGGTGCCGTCGTTCTTTCATG
>CAZSNC010000023.1:1983-10547 GCA_964608405.1 uncultured Gammaproteobacteria bacterium
AAAAAAAGAAGGTTGAAGGACTTGGAGTACGCGGTGGTGACAAAATCAAAGTAATTGGCGCAACCGAACCGGAGGCAGAATCAGAACCCGTCAAAGTTGACACTCAAAAACCAGATACCGATAAACAGGAAGAAATAGCAGAAACCAAGAATGAAGTCCCAGAAGAGAAAAAAGGAAAGAAGGCCCGCGTTAGGGGAAAGAATTACAAGTCGGCAAAAGCAAAAATTGACAGCAATAAACTCCATTCCGTTTCGGATGCTATTAAAATCATTAAAGAGCTCAAATACACCAAATTCGACGAAACATACGAGCTTCATATAATAGTTAAAAAACAGGGTTTGAACATCAATTTAAATCTCCCCCATCCCTTCGGAAAAGTTAAAAAGGTTGAAGTGGCAAGTGATGCAACAATCGAAAAGCTTAAAAAAGGAAGAATCGATTTTGACGTACTTTTGGCAACTGCCGAAATGATGCCAAAACTTGTCATGTTTGCAAAGTTATTAGGGCCAAAAGGTTTAATGCCAAATCCGAAAAACGGAACCCTCATTAAAAGCGAAAAAGAAGCCGAAAAATATTCTGCTAGTCAAACAACAATTAAGACGGAAAAGGAACAACCCATTGTTCATATGGCCATTGGAAAAATGAGTATGGATGACAATCAAGTAAACGAAAACATAACGGCAGTATTTGATATTATTACAAAAGGCTTAATTGATAGAGTTTATCTCAAATCCACAATGAGTCCATCTGTTAAGGTGATGGTCTAAATCTTCTGTGTTTTATTTCTAAAAACTACCCCGCTATCCATTTTTAAATAGCCTTTTTTCGGATAACAAGAAGTGTATTTGACAGAAGCAGCAAAACAATTAAAAGCAATACTGTTGTAACGATAGTCGGATAGGATGAGTTAAATCCTCCCGTTGAAGTGTGTTTGAACCAAATTCCAAAATAAGCCCAAACGGGAACCAATCCGTATGCAACACTTCTGTCTTTATGCATTCTCCAAACAGATATGGCAAATCCGACTAACAAGACAACGATCATCCAAAAAGTATCCGAAAGCCCAAACCCTCCCCGGCCAAGACTTACCAGAAATGCAGTAATGTTGGCTATTGTAGCAACGGTTATCCATCCGAAATATACACCAAACGGCACTTTATATAACAATCTATCACTCAATTCTAACTTTTCTTTGTTAATTGTATCGGTAATCTTAATAAGGAAAAAAAGCAGTAGCAACATCAGTATAACTGTTAAGCCCATAAGCCGATAATGCCATGCAAATATCCAAGCACTATTAATTAATGATGTTGCTATAAAAAGTCTATTAACGGGGGTGAATAACTTTTGGTTTATTTTTTTTGAAACAAGCTGATTAACCGTATATATTCCAAGCAAAAGATAAATAATACCCCAAATTGAAAATGTTAAAGGGGCAGGTGCAAACAAATTAGGGTAAATTTCCGATACTTCCCCGGTTGTGAGATTATTAATCGGTAAAATATTCGCCAAAGCATTAACAACTATCATCAGAAAGTAAGACAGTATAACCGCAATCTTTAACTTCGGAAAATTATCAGTCATAATTCATTGTATTTTGTACATAGCTAAAATACAAGATCAAATTATCGGGGTTTTAAAAGACAGTTTTCGTAAGCGGCTCAATTATTCCGATCCCATTGGTATTTTTTCCAAAAAGAAAAAATGCCAAAAATACAATTACAGTCCAAAATATCAACCAGAGAATTGCCGAAACAACCGTTCCGATTCCCCACATAGCACCTTTCTTAACTCCGATTATTACACCAGGTGCAAATATCAAAAGAATGTAAACAAGAATTGAAATTATAACTAAAACAATCATTATCAGGCTTTGGTATGAATAAATAATATTTCTTGTAATTAGCGTTCCGAGAACAACAACCACAGCCGTGTAAAAAACACTCATTAATGAGACAACAAAACCCAAAAGTACACAAACGGCAAACATCTTGCCATTGGAAGTAGGCTGCACTCCAGTATTTTTTTCTTTTACCTCACCCACAGTCTTCCCATTGGTTGGAGGATTTGGTTTGCGAAGAAACCTTACAACCGTAACTACAATAACTACAAAAACAACAAGAATTAAAAGCAGTACCCCGCCGCCAATCAACAGTTCTTTCCCGTAAAGTTTGGCCTTTGAATCCGCATATGATCCGTCAATTGTGTATGATTCCAAAGGTGCCAGATCGGATGCAGTTTTGTAAATTGATCCCTGTCCGATTGAAGAAACATACGAATCCATTGCGGGGCTTGCAACACCTTCCGCTACACCGGCAGAACTCAATTTCGCCATTTGAGTTGATGCATCATTAAAGCGGTAATTAACCTCTCCCGTTACTCCTTTCATATAAAGGTCCGAATCCGTCGATATCCCCACACTTAAAGACCTAACTGAATCCTCGGCTTGGAGGGACTCAAATTTGTAGGTGTAGGCACCAAACGCATTTTTCTTGGCGTAATCGAAGGTTCGAAAGTATACGAAAAACGCACCCGACTTTCCGGCCGCAATAGAGGTCGGAAGCTCCACCGTCAATGTGTCATTTTTATATTCAAAGTCTGCTTTCTTGTACTTTGCGTTGTAATATGAATAATCATTGTAATAATCGGGGTCCTGGTATTCTTCACAAACCGAAGGCGGGTATCTTCTTAACATATCATCATATACAGGTGTTGTGTATCTTATACAAGTTTTTTCTTTAAATATCTGAAATATAAAAATATTGGATGCCGCAACAGAAGGAATTCTCAATTTAACTTCCTTCAAAGGTGTCTCTCCCGAATTTCCAACAACTATCCGGCTACTGACAACAGCCTCTCCGTTACCACGGAAAACGATACTATATGTATGATTCTGTCCAAAAAACGTTCCTTGTTGGTAATCCCGTGGTACTACTGTTTTATCAAGTGCCACTCCAGGATCAACAACTGTAACATCAACAGGTTCCGATTGGGCAAAAACACTCCCAACAAAAAATAGAGGAAGAAGAACGGAAAAGATTACTTTATAAAAAAACCTCATGAGCTAATAATTGCACACAAGGCAACTCTATTGCAAGCCCGTAGCAGAAATTCCCGGGGTTGACTTAATCGGAATTAACCCATAAAATAGCATTTGTCCTAAGAAAGTGTGTATCCGCCCAAAAGGTGGAGTAAATCGCGCCGAGGAGATTAATTTTTCAAGCACCTCGGTGGTGCTTTTTTTGTGACTGAATAATAAAAAATCATAGGTTAACAACCATAGATAAAAAAATTAGATTATGAAAAAAAGCGAAAAACCATTTTTTGTTGATAATTTAACCGAAGAGCTTAAAAGTGCAAGCGGTTATGTTCTCGTGGATTTTAACGGTCTTTCCGTTTCGCTTCAGCAGGATCTTAAAAAAAGACTGCGTGAAGTAAACGGTAAAATGGTAATTGTTAAAAACACCCTCTTCAAATTGTCCGCCGAAAAAGCAAAAGCGCCTGAAGAAATTATGTCCGACACGGTTCTTCAGGGTCCGACTGCACTAATTTCAACCGACAGCGATCCTATTGCACTTCTTCAAGTCCTTTCAAAATTCGCCAAAGAAAAAGAAGTCCCACAGCTTAAGGTAGGAATTATCGATGGATCTTTCCAAAACAAAGAATCACTTATCAGACTCTCCTCACTTCCCGGAAAGAACGTTCTTCAGGCACAGGTAGTCGGCGCAGTATCGGCACCACTTTATAACATCGTCGGAACACTGCAATCTAATATTCAGAAACTCATTTGGATTCTAAAATCAAAATCAGAAGGTGGTGATAAACAATGACAGACGACGTAAAAAAGGAAGAAAAAAAAGCCGAAGTATCAAAGAGTGTTGAAAAATTAGTTGAGGAAATTTCAAAACTTTCCGTTTTGGAGCTTTCTGATCTTGTTAATGCTCTTCAGGATAAACTCGGTGTGACAGCCGCCCCTATGGCAGTAGCCGCAGCACCAGCTGCAGGAGTACAAGCAGGTGCAGAAGCAGGAGCCGCAGGAGAAACAGCAAGCGAAGGCGGAGCACAAAATTTGGTCATGACCGCTTCGGGAGACAATAAAATTGCTGTTATAAAAGCACTCAGGGAAGTAAATCAGAACTGGGGTCTTAAAGAAGCAAAGGATATGACCGAACAACTTCCAGCTGAAATCATCAAGGGAGGAAAACCCGAAGATGTAAAAGCAGCTGCCGAAAAATTAAAGGCGGCAGGTGCAACAGTCGAAATGAAGTAAAATCTGCTTTGGCAAGAGTCTATTTTTTAAATAGACCCTCAAAGCAGTACATCTAAATTACCCACTTAAGATAGTGGGTTTTTTAGTGGTTAATAATAAATTAATTATCCAAAGAGTTATCAATCCGTCTTATTATTTCGTGCATACCCTCAATAATTTTTCTCCCGTCTTCTTTCTGTGTAATTCCCAAATTCATTCTGAGTCCTATTTGATTTAAATATTTTCTTGCTCTTTTTAACTCCCACTTATTATTCATATGTAGCATCACTCCTCCTTCAGTAATTCCCGAATCGATACGAATATTTTTCAATCCCTCAACCAACGTTTGTGCCTGTTCATATGTTTTAGTTCCAACAACAATATTTGGTGCACTTTTTCCTTCACGTCGTCTTTTGACAGCTTCTTCAATCTGTTCGTCAGATGTGAAAACTCCTCTTCCAAAGTACTGGGGTGTTTTTGCAGGTATTTCCTTTCCCATAATTCAAATATTGCCTTCTATTATTTCAATATCCGTATTTAACTTCAACTCTTTCCCGTCTTTGTCCTTTTTCAAAACATAGAAAATATATCTTGTATTTTTCATCCCCAAGAAAACAATTTCATTTTTAAATTTGTCGGCTTTGATTAACCTTGTTGTATAAATTGTTGCATTGTCTTTAATCTTCGGAGTAAGCCCTAAATTTAATTTGTACTGCAAAAGCCCCACAGACAGATGATGTCCGTACAGATTGTTATCCTGTCCGAAACCAATTCTGTTATATCCTTTTTCTTTTGCATATTTAATGCACAAATAATCAATAATCGCTCCAAAACTCCAGTAGGGATTTTTAACTCTTTCAACAATTCCATAACAAACAGTCAGTTTGTCATCAGACATTGTAAAAACATTACCTCCCAAAAATTTATTTTCCTTGTATAAAAATATTCCACCGACTTTTTTACCTGTTTTCTTCTTATAAGTTATCCACAACGGGTTTATTTTTATATTCGCCTTTTCTTTGGAAGATAAAAGACTTTTGTATTTCTCAAACCAAAGCGCAAATTCATTACTCGTTATATCGTCTTTTACCTCATATCTCAGGCCATACTGACTCATGTTGTTTAACCAGGTTTTTAAGTGTTTTTTCAGCTTTTTGGCTCTTACCGAAGAAAGCGGATCGTCTTTTGTTAAATCCATTCCCCACCCGATTTTGGCCGGTCTTACATAACCGAAATCTTCATCAGCATATTCCAAATTAACAACATCAGCATTTAACTTAATTGCATCTTCCAGAAACTCCGGTTCAGGAATTTCACTTGTCAACAAACCAAAAAAGTCTTTTACAAGTATATTCGGTTTGGTTTTTACAAGTTGGAGTTTTTCATAAACACTACTTATAATCATTTTTGCATCTGGCAATAATTCTTTTGGTTTACTTAATATTCCTTTCGAAAAGATAAGCCTTAAGATCCTCGAACCGCCTTTAAGGGAAGTGCCTTTAAATGGAACCCCTTCCGTTACCAGAAACTCGTTTTTGTCCATCAGCTGTTCGAAGCGATACCCCGGCCTAAGATATGAAATTGACCCATCGGCAGTAGATCGATATACACCCGCTTTCAATTCACCCGTATTTTCCACCCAATCGTCAGTTTTTGTTTCCAGAATTATCTGTGAAGCGCTCTTTTGAGTTTTGTAACTGTTGGAAATTTGATCTACATCAATTGGAAAATCAACACCCATATGTTCAAGGATATGAAATACATCCATCGGAATCGCATCGGACTTGTTGTGAATTTCCGATACCAATGGAAATGCGTCCGTATAACGCGGGTTGCACTCAATCGGATATACCTTGCCTTCTTTCGTGTTTACGATAAGATCCATTCCGAATATTCCTTTATAACCAAGATTTTTGTAGATATACTCTCCGAACTTTTTAGCCATTTCGGCCGCCTGTGCATTTAAGTTATCGTCAAAATTGCCATAGAAAAAGTCGTGTCCCGAAAACAGTCCCGACCCTTCGGAAGTGTCGCGAACGTCTGAAACATCAAGAATTTGTGTCTGGATTCGCCCCACTATCACACCATACTTTGTAGCGCATGCCAAAATACTGCTTGGAATACCTTCAATAAATTTTGTGACATTAACGTTTTCAATTGTTGTTAATTTTTCCCTCTTTTTCTGGAATTTGTCCATAAACACGCGAAAATCGTTAAGTGAATTAATAAATGCTGTACCCGTTCCCCCTCCTACCGTGATCTCGGCAACCTGAAATACGAGTTTGTCGCCGTACTTATTAACCATCTTTCGATACACATCTTCACCCAGGTCGTCGAATTTCACCGTCTCACCTGTAATAGCATCTATCCCCGCCTCTTTCAAAAGATTTCGAAATGCCAATTTGTTTTCAATGTCATATTTAACCGTTGAACTGTTTTCAATAATCTTCCACCCTTTTTCAAAAGAAAGAGTCTCGAGGCGCGGAGTTGGTTTATATACCAATAGGTGTGGATTTTTCTTACTATTTATAAACGATTGCACTTCGGGAAGAGACAACATCTCCCCGGCATTCATTTTGGAAATGGATACTTTCGGATTTTCCTTCTCAACACAAAAAACCTCTATGTCGCCCGATATCAGATCCGTTTCTCCCCGATATTTAAAACAGACAATCGAGTAGTTCGGAAAATATTCAGAAGGCACTACGCGCGAGAAAGCATTCGGAGCAACTCCGATAATGTCGGGTAAGTTTCTTGTAATCTTTAAAATCTCTTCCTTGTCCATAATGCTTTGTACCAATCGTATTTGGCAACCTCCCCTTCATCGGCTTTTACAAGAAAGCCTGTTAGGTCACGTCTGCCTACAATCATTTTTACCCTCATCTCTCCCCTTTTTGCCAAACTGGCAACCGACTTGATTCTTTTGCCTGAAAGATAATACACAATATTAATCATCTTTCTGACCCCTTTACCCATCTGATTTCTTACTTTCTTTTGCGCAATAATGTTTTCGGGGTAAGTAAGGCCCAAGCTTTGTGCGTAATCCGCATCAATTGATGTCCTCCATGCGCCCGTATCGACTTTTACCGGTATCTGGTGTTTCTTCTTTTTAACATCAACAATTTTAATCAATTCCCATACGTTGATTGTCTTTGTAATATCTTCCGTTTTTACACGTTCGGCAAATTTTTCGCTAAATAAAGCTCTGGCGATTCTTACTCCGTGTTCGGCATTAATGACCTCAAGATCTTCGATTTTATCAAGCCTTCTTCGAAGTCCGACTTTATTGGCAAGCTGGATCTGAAGACCGGGTTGGGCATTAATCTCAATCACCATCGGACCTTTTTCTGGATGCAGAACAATATCCACACCAACATATGTTAACCCCGAAGCAATTTGGGCATTTACAGCAGTCATAAGGACATTGTTCCATTGAGGAATTTTTATACCATGAAGTTTCTTGTTTGATCCGGGTTTACGCCTGATATAATCCTGATGCCATACCGCACGCGTTGTAATACCTGTTGCAATATCAATCCCAACACCAACCGCTCCCTGGTGTAAATTGGCACGACCTTTCGATTCTTTGGTCGGCAGACGAAGCATGGCAACAATCGGAACTTTACGAAAGACAATTATTCTGATATCAGGGGTTCCCCTGTAGGCAAGTTTCCTAAATACCTTGTGTCTTCCGATATATTCCTGGACAAATGCCACATCCGGCTCGCTTCTCATACTATATGCCCCTTCCAGGATATCCAGTACATGAAGCTTTAAATCATCGTCAGTTATCTTTTCCTTTTGTGTTGTAACCCACTTAACCCTCTGTGGAACCAATTTCTTTCTCCCGGTTCTGGGGCTTAGCTCGTATTCCTCCGCCCTTTTTTTAATAACAACTATCCCCTCGCCACCCAAACCCCTGCTGGGTTTTAAAGCAAAAGCGTCCGGAAGTTTTCCCCAATCATACGAAAAAACATCAGAGGGAGTTTTAAACTTCTTAATTATCTTAGGTGTAGCAACCGCACTTTTTTTAAGCACTCTCCAGGTTTGAATCTTGGAATCGGCAATCTTTTTCCCTTTTCGTGTATTGAAACGGTATGAAAAAAGTTGTGTCCTGGCATTAAGTCCCAAAATACTTGATAATTTCATATAATTTCTTTTTGTTTAGATATTTATTAATAATTTCCGCTTTTTGTATGTTTGGTTGTTTTCCCAAATTAAACAAATGTGTTTACTGTTTGCTTGTTAACAGTTTTCTGAATCGCCACAGCTCCATTACACGAAGGCCTGTATACCTTCCCAAGAGCAAATCGGC
>CAZSNC010000024.1:0-9633 GCA_964608405.1 uncultured Gammaproteobacteria bacterium
GATTCGTGATTATGGACAACATAACTATCCGGTTCCCAAAGCACTTTTAAACCTCTCTTCATCGCACGGTACGAAAGATCAATGTCTTCCCAATAAAACGGGCTGAATAACTTTTCATCAAAATACCCAAGTTCCTTTAGGTATTTTTTTCTAAAGACACCTGAACCGCCATTTACCCAAAATGACTCATGAACCTTATCCGTACCCAAAACCCCCTCATGATTTACAAAGCCGTCTTTGTAATATCCTCTCGCCCATCCATAACCCCTTTCATGAAACGATACAGCGAAAACGTTTTTATTTTCAAAATGCTTTATTGGTTTTTCCAAATAGCCTTTCTCGGGAATTACATCGTTATTTAGTAAGACTAGAAAATCACCCTTTGACATCTTAATCCCCGAATTTATCGTCGAAGAAAAACCACGGTGTTTCGTAAGTTTTATAGTCCTAACTCCGGGGATGCTTTTCAAATACGCAACACTTTCATCAGTTGAAGCATCATCAGCAACGATAAATTCAGCGTCAGGTGCAAAATCTCTTGTTGATGAAATAATCGATTGAAGATTCTTTTTTAATAGATCAATACCGTTATAGTTTGGTATTACTACCGATATCTTGCTCGCCATTACATTACATTGTACCTCAAATTACCCCTTATTTTCTTACCTTAACAAGATGTAGCATTCCCAGATTAAACTTTTTATCCACTTCTACTTTGAATCCGGCTTCTTTACACATCTTGGGAAGTGCATTATTTCTATATGTCTGGATATGTGTTTCTCTCCAAACCCATCCGCGTGGATAAAAATGCAGCCAGAGGTACCAAATCACCTGAAACAAGATACTATCTGAAGGCACTAAAAATACCGCATAACCACCTTTCTTTAGAATCCTTTTTACTTCTTTAAAAACTTCAACTGGTTTGTGTACATGCTCGAGTACCTCCATAGCAAAAACTGCCGAGAAAGTTGATGTCGGAAATTTTAAGTTATGCGCATCACCGACTTTAAATGTCATTCCTTTCTGTTTCTTCCAGTGCTTGTTCGCCCAATCGACAGAAGTCTTAAGAACGTCAATGCCGATTAGTTTCTTTGCCCTTGTCCCGTCAAAAATTACTTTGGAAAACATTCCGTCGGCACAGCCAATGTCTAAAACATCTCCCTGAACTCTTTCTAAAACCTTCAACACCTCTTCGAATCTTCTTCTGTGCCAATATTTCTGAAAAGGATCTACTTTAAGAGATTGGTAATACCAATTGGGAGGAACCTGTTCATGAAGCTCAACGGCTTTTTCTTGATATTTTGATTTCATAAAACATTAATATAATCCAAACACAAAGCGATATCAATGTAATCTTAACGCCTGCACTAAACGATTTTGGATTATACAGTAATTTAACATAACTAGTACCCTTCATGACAGGTATTGCTTTAAAGCAATAGTCTGCATTAATAATTTTTACTTGCTTATCATTTACATATACCTCCCACCCCGGATAGTTTAAATCAGAAATGAAAAGTACTGCATCTTCAGAGGAAGTAACCTTTAACACCTGTTGATTATCTTTATATGAAATATATTCATAATCACCACTGACTGTGGAGTGTCTATCAATTCGCGGGTCTTCATTAAGATAAACTATATTTCTCGGATCAAAGTCTGAAGACACCATCTTACTTAAAACATCTTCGTTATTGAGCACTTCCCATTGTGAATAAAAATATACACGGGGAATAACTTTCGTGTTTTCTAAAACCACAGTAGTTTTATCTTCAAATACTTTTTTATATTTACCATTAAAGCCTGCCTCTACCTGAGAGGTGCCATTTATATCGGGTTCTCCTTTCGCATTTTTTTTAATATCGATAATGTATTTTACGTTCAGAAGGTCAATAATATTGCTTTTCAAGTTCGTTACATTGGCATACCTTCCCTGCGGTGTAGCTTCCACCAACCCGCTATTAATACTCGCAACAAGTTGTGCAATCGATACGGGATAAATCGCGTCGTAACCCTCAAGAGATTCAATTTTGTACGGCATCTTCATATTAATTGGAATTACGCCTTCGGAAACCACACGAAACGGCGGTTTCTCATTTCTTACAAACTCAATGATTGGAGTTGTAGGAAAGATTATCTCTTTCCTGACAAAAGGGGTAAACTTCCATCCAAAACGGAACAGCTCGATTATCGATATTAAAACAAGTAAAGACTCCAAAAGACGAGCTCTTTTTTCCCTACGTAAGATTTGATACACCATAATTGAAGTGACTCCAAAAAAGAGAACCGGTAAAACCATGTTTCTTAACGAGACTAATATTTTCCACCTATCGACAAAAAGCTGACCAAAATAATTTCCATCAGTAAGATAACCAACAACAGAGAATAATCCGTAAAGAAAAAGAATAATTCCCGGAATGGAAATTGCCAATAGCACGGAACGGATTTTTATAGTCCTGATTTTGTCCAGTGCAAAGGCCGCTAAAATGGAAACGGAAAAGGTAAACAAAACCAACGCCCTATGGGCAGACGCAGCCTGCATGCCAAAAAACCCTTCCTTCCATATAAACACCGATATAAAAGTCGGAAACGAAAGGATCAAAGACAAAAACAAAACGAACTGATAAAAATAAACTTCTTTTCTGTTTTCTTTTTTGAGAAAAAACGACAAACAAACGAGTGTAAACGCAACAACTCCAACATAACCCGTTGTCGTCGTGTAATCCGTTGGACCCCAATAATTCATCGTTGCGTGGTTACCGAAATAATCCGGCGCAATAAAGGTAATTATTTTTTGCCAAGGCAAGAAAGCCCATGAGTACTCCAGTGGCTCAATAGCTCTTTGGGATAAATCTAAAAGCTCTTTTGACTGAAATATTAAAAATGCGCTCATCAACAAACTCAACACAAGTGCAATCCCAAACATCATCCAAAATTTAAAATGGAGTTTATTCTTCAATTTAAAAAGTACAAACATTCCCGAAAGTGGAATAGTATACATAACAATTTGCGGATAACCCGAAATTATTTGGAGAAAAACAACAAAAGAGAATAAATACAAATATAGTTTTTTCGACTCATCAATCCATCGCGAGAGCAAATAAATCATAAGTGGGATAAAAGATGCTGCAAGAGTATGAGCATTCCACTGTGACCAAATCAGATTGAACCCCGAAAACGCATAGACTAAACCACCAAACAATGATGCTAATTTTGATACCTTTAAATAACGCAGAAGAATATAAGTGAAAATAAATGCACAAAAGTGTTGGGTAATCACCTGCAACCCCCAGGCGGTGAAATTGTTAAACAGGAAATAATATATATTAGTTAAAGTAAACGGAGCTGACTGAAAATTTGCCATTAATGGAGTACCTGTAAGAATATATTTATTCCACAAAGGAACAACCCCCTGTCTTAACTGATCAATCGCAAGAATACGCATCGGATATGTAAAAGAGACAACGTCCGTTGTTATCGGATTTTTGACGGGCACCCCGACCGAATATCCCCATTTATAATCAAGCCACGGATAATACGTTCCCACAACAAAATCCCCCGGAATCGGAATTTGACCCAAGAGGATAAATTTCCAGAAAAAGACGACTACTAAAAAAAAGATAAGTATTATCGGCCAATAATTACTGAAGAATTTTTTCAATGGAATTTTTAAATCTCTCATAATTAAAATCTTTGGACTTTATTACAGCTTCTTTCGACAAACTTCTTAAATTTTTTCCATCCGATATCAGGCTTCTCGTAATTTTAACAAGTTCGTTAGTACTCTTCCATAACATTCCATTAATATTACTGTCAACTATCTCCGGAAAACCGCCGGCGTTATAAACAATAGGGGTACACCCACCAGACATAGCTTCAACCAGGGAAATACCAAAATGTTCAACCTTCTGAGGATTTTCTTTCTCATCTTCACCATAACCGCTTGCCGACCAGAATATCTTTGCAACCCCATATAAATTAATAAGCGTTTTATAATCTGGGTTTTCAATTATTTCAATCGGGTACCCATTCGCTTTTTTCCTTAATATTTTTAAAAACTCATCAGATCCAATATCCGACCCTCCAACCAGAAGAAGTTTCCAGTCTTTTAACCCACGACTGACCATTTTTACAAAAGCATCCACCAAAATGTCCTGATGTTTTGCCTGAAGAAGTTGGGAAAACCTGCCAACGGATAAAATAATATTTTCTTTTCGCTTGGGTTTAATTTTTGAAGTATCACAGGGAGGGTACACAACCTGACTATTAACTTTATACTCTTCATCAATTACTTTTTTTGTAAAATTGGAATTACAAACAACACTTTTGATCCGATACATTTTCATCCTGTTGATTAACGAGTCTCCATTTACATCTACAAAAGGAACTTGAAAATGAAGAATGTTTGTCCTTGAATGTAAAAGTGGAATGCTTCCATCAGATATCCAAAAACAAACATCATAACCCTCGCCTTTTCTGACACTCTCGACAAAATTGACATTATTAAGTTTAATTCCGAAGCGCTCTTCTATTTTTCCCAAAATACCGGCGTCTTTCCACTCAACATCGACAGAATAACCAAGCTCCGTTAACACTTTCGCAAAAGATATTGTGTAACGTTCTCCGCCGCCAAGGGTGTCCCAATATGGATTGTAAATCGCACCTTTCATACTTGTTTGTTGTTTTTACTCAATTGCATCTCCCAAAGTTTGGCATATGAAATAAATCGGCTATACACCTGATAGATTCCCATTATCACTCCTTCACCACCGTCCATAAATGCAAGATTTCTAATAAACCTATACCAAAATTCTCTAAACATTGCACTTAAAAACCTCACGATTGTCATGGGCGGATGATCTGCTTCAAGCATTAGCTTTGCTTCTATTTCCGACCATTTATTTGTCTTTACGAGCATCTCGCTAAGTGTCTTTTCCTTATAGTGAATAATCGGATTTTTCAGATACTTTAACTCCCCTTCGAATTCCGGTTGTTCATGAAGGTCGTTTTTCCATTTTATCAATCTATCCTTTTTGAAAAGCCTGATAACATAGTCCGGATACCACCCACCGTGTTTTAGCCATTTTCCTAAAATAATATTTTTTCTTGGCGCGGCATAACAACCAACCGTACTTGACCAATCAGAGATATTTTCCTCCATTTCTTTTTGAAGTTTTTCGTCAATCTCTTCGTCTGTATCCAAATAAACCAGGTATTCTCCTTTCGCCTCTTTTATGCCGACATTTCTCCAAAGAGAATAACTTCCACCGCTTTGGTCAAATACTTTGCAATTGTACTTTCGCGCAATTTCTATTGTTTTGTCTTCAGACCCTGTATCAACAACAATAATCTCACTACACCAAAGTAGTGACTTAAGACAATTTTCAATTTTGGCTTCAGCGTTTTTTGCAATAACAATCGCGCTTGTTGAAACCGTGCTGGCATTTTTACTGCCTATTTCTTTTTTCATATTAGTTTGATTTCCACGAGCCTTTCCCAAAATTTGCGGTATAAAAATCAATAACACCCTTCTTCTGCCAGATCCTCCCTCGCATCAAAAACTTGACGCTTTCTTTATACAAAGCCATCTTTGTCCGTAGCGGAGCATAACCCATTCCAAAGAGAAGTCTGTTTCTTGTAATGAAATAATCATTTAGATCGCTCCCGATACCGGAGCTTTGTGCAACCTTGTGCCAAAGTCTGCATTTGGAAACGTACATTACCTTTCCACCCGCCCTTTTGTATCTCTCGCATAAATCAACATCTTCAAAATACATAAAATACCTATCGTCAAAATTTCCATACTTTTTTACTACATCAGCTCTCAAAAACATTGCTGCCCCCGTTGCAAAATCAGACACTGTATCCATATCAAGATGCTTACTGTCAACTTCGTCAACGTGGCGGTTCGTTGCATAAACATTATTCCAATCAATATCCCCACCAGCTGACCAAATTACCTTTCCAAGGTCGTCCTTTTTATAATTTCTCTTAAACTCAAAACCTTTTGCAAAATATATCTTGGGAGTAAAAATTCCCACGTCCGGATATTTTTCTGCAGCTGCAAGAAATTCTCTCAATAGGTTTTTATCAACCTGCGTATCGTTATTTAAAATCAACAGAAAATCAGCGCCTTCCTTAAGGGCATATTTGATACCGACATTGTTCCCAGCCGCAAAACCTAAGTTCTCTCCATTTTCAATCGTTGACAGTTCAAATTCATCACTTTTATATTTCTTTAGAGCATTTACACTACCATCCGTCGAGCCGTTATCAACAACCAGTACATGCAGATTAAATCCACAATTTGAAGACTCCTCTAAAGATTTCAAACAGGCAAGTGTATCGTTTAAACGATTCCAGTTTAAAATGATTATGTACACACTCGGTAGTTTATCCATGAATTTTTCCTCTCCCGCGGAATACTCTAAAATACAAAGGTTTTAAGATCAGCCAAGTTTAAATTTTCTTTTTACCTTTTGTACAAAACCTGCACCTTCTTTAATCAACGTATCGGCCGTCCAATAATTAACTTCCTTGTTAGCTTTTTTCATTTCATATACCGTCTTTTTCACCGGAATATTCTTGTCTTCAAATCCATCGTGCTGCCATACTTTAAGATACAAAACAACTTCAGAAAATGCCTGCAAAATTGCCAAAACCAATCCGTGCAATCCGTCTTTATAACCCTCGCCCTGAAAATACCTGCTTACAAACTCCCGCACCGGCTCTTTGACGATATCCTTCCAATCAAATTCATAGCCACCTTTCAAAAGAAGCTCGCACTGGTGGGTTGTATAACGATTCAGTCTATCAACATACTGATCAATGCTTACATAATTATTGTGGACAATCGAAGCGGCCTCGTCGGAATCGAGGTCTGCCCCTTTCCCAGTGGTTAAGGGAATCGAGTGGATAATTTCATTCCAGGAGACATATCCTTTTTTGAAAAAACGGATATTGTAGTCTGGCCACCAACGCGAATGTTTAATCCATTTGCCAAAAATAATGTTTTTTCTTGGTACTCTGTAATAATCAGCCGATTTTGGATCTGAGACTATTTCTTTAAGCTTACGTGCAAGACCTTTAGAGACCTCCTCATCAGCGTCCAAAACGAATACCCAGTCTCCGGTTGCCTTTTCAATCGCATAATTTCTTGCCGGTTCGACATAGCCCGTCCTTTTATGCTCGTACACCTTAGCACCTGCCTTCTTGGCAATAACCACTGTATCGTCATCGGAGTACATATCAACAACAACGATCTCGCCCGCAAAACCCTCGACAGACGTCAGGGCTTTTGGTAAATTCCTCTCCTCGTTTAGGGTATTTATGACAACGGAAATCATAATTTGTATATCGCAATATTATCCTTATTGTAGATGTTTATACTCTTCATTTCATCTTTATACTTAAAACCCAACTCATCCGAAATATAGATATAAGTTATTCCCAGATTCTTGAGGTAGGTCATGTTACCAAAATTCTCGATAATATCCTGTTTTCTTTCCTTCCAATCATACCCAGTGATTTCCAGATTTACTTCATCTTCCATAAAGGTCTGTTTTCCGGTTAGTGCCGATACATAAGCTGTCGATTCATAAAGATATAAAGGTCTCGGAGGGTTTGACAGCGCTTTGTCGGCCAGATTCTTGTCATACGTTTGGGTTAAAACAATTCCATCCGGTTGACCTTTGAGAAACTCAAGTGCGTTTAACTCCGCTTTTGAAATCTTTGCCGGAGGCCTTGCAGGCAAATAATTCCTCAGGGTGGAAACCAAGGTTGGGATAGTTATTGCCAAAAGTACTCCAACTATGGCACAAGACTTAATTAAAAACTTC
This sequence comes from uncultured Gammaproteobacteria bacterium, assembly GCA_964608405.1. GTDB lineage: Bacteria > Patescibacteriota > Microgenomatia > UBA8517 > UBA8517 > GWB1-38-13. The sequence goes on from CAZSNC010000024.1 coordinate 7,839, forward strand.
TTCGGTGGCAAAGCATCTTTTTTCTTCATACTTTCAAAATACCTTCCGACAGAGATTCCGCTTATCACAGATAAAAACACCAACGAGTAATAAAAAAACTGGATTGAATTCCAAGGGTTCCCTGCTTGTATAAAACAAAGTGGAATCAATATTCCAGTAAAAACCACAGAGATAAAAATTATTTCAACAATTCCCGATTTCTTAAAATTTCTTATACTCCTGCTTATCCAAGGAACACCGATGATACGAATCCCCATATTCCCCAACAGAAAAATAAAAAGCGTAAAAGAATAGGCCAGAACTGCCTTTACAATATTACCGGAGAGTTTGTAGTTAACAAGGGCTGTTGCCATCTTCGGCCAATAAAAACGGTCAGTAGATGCCACCATACTTTCTAAAAACCAGAACGGGGCAAATATCATGCTTTTGGTTTTAAAGTCATAGGTTGGAAGAATAAACAAAGCCGACAGTGTTAGGGTTGCAAGAAAAATATATAAAATTATTACCTTGTGTCTTATTAAAAAGTCAGCGATACCAGCAAGAAATAATCCTGCGATTATCAAAATCCCTGCATAAACTTTTATCTGAACAGTCAAACTAAAAACAAGAACCGCAAATACGGCAAATTTATTTGAACCCGATTTCAAATACTTTTCCAAAAAAATAAGTCCCAAAAAAATAAATATTAAAGAAAGCGCAAAAGGAGGATTAACAAGTGTTGAAAGAGACTGCTGTGCCCAAAAAAGAGATTCGCCGGAAAAGGTTCTGTCTTTTATAAAGGTTACAACCCATCCCAAGCTTCCGGAAAAATAAACAAAAAAGGTTGCCCAAAATGCCTGCCGGCTCGACCCCCTCCAGAGCAAGACAAATCTGTAAACCAATAATCCGATCAGAGCTGCAAAAACCGGAGGTATAACTTGAAAATATAGATTAATTATCGGAATATTTGTAATTTTATAGATAACGGAAAGTAACAGATCAAAACCGATATGATAGTTTTTAATATTCTCCCCGGCAAAAACAGGCATCGCAAGTGTCCCTTTTGATAAACCGTTTATTACGGCAACGTGCCAGATTCCATCATGTCCGTTAGGTCCCCAAAACCCCATTCCGAAGTCATAAACAATCCCGCTTTTTACCATTGTTACCGACCAACAGACAATTCCAAGCAGTAACAACAGTAAAAAACTATTTCTTTGAAAAAATACTCGCAATGGTTTTTTTAACATCTTCTACCAACGAAGCACCTACCAACAAATACAACATAATAGAGTATGTCACAATTCCGAATACGACCAGAAGGACAAAGGAATAAATATTGTAGGGAAAGATGTCCTTAACAAGATAAAGGATAATACCCATAACCCACGACGCCAAAAGAGGTTTGATTATCGAGTTAAAAATTGACCAGTTTAAAATCTTTTTCGTAATATAAAGAATAACGAAAGAACTTAAACTAACCAGCGCATATCCAACTGCGGCGCCGCTGATACCCCATTTTTTGGACAGTAGCGGCAGAATCACCCAGGAAAGCGACGTCCACATAACCATAAGTTTCAGTGTCGTTTTTATTCTCCCTACAGAAGTTAAAAGATTCGTCAATTGAGTGGAAAAAGCTGCGATAGCTGCATTTACAGAAAGAAATACCAAGGGAACAAAAACCGGAGCCCACTTTTGATATTTGGGAATTACGGTAATTAGCTCAGGAAAAAGCGCAATCAGTCCGGCCAAACTAGGATATACCAAAGCGCAGACAAAAAAGACAGAACGGTTTAAAGATCTCACTAAATCACTT
>CAZSNC010000025.1:0-8241 GCA_964608405.1 uncultured Gammaproteobacteria bacterium
GAAGAAGGTTGGTGGCCGGGATGGGCTCCATTAGGATACATAAGCACTAAACTTGAGAACGGAAAAGGTGCTGTTGAAATTGACGCTATTAAAGGATCTGTTGTTAAAAACGCCCTTCTTCTATTCTCCTCTGGTAATCATACCATTGAGTCGCTTCAGAAATGGTTTTTTAGTAAAGGATTAAGATCAAAGACAAATAAGGTTTTGGGGTATAGCGTTGTTCACAATGTTCTACGAAACCCTTTTTATTATGGCCTAATGCGATGGAGTGGTAAAGAAAAAATTGGTAACCATGAACCACTAATAGATAAAGTAACATACGATCTTACTCAATATGTATTAGCAAAACATCGTGATTTCCTTATCCGCCAAAGAAAACATAATTTTTTATTAAGAGCGTTCCTATATTGTGAAGATTGCGGACAAAGATATACCGCTGAATATCATTACAATGAAAAGAAACTAGCAAAGAGAGGCGGAAAGATAGCTTATTACCATTGTGCAAAACGAGGGGGATGTAAATCTCCCTATGTTCAACAAGAAGACATGGAAAAGATGGTCCACGATAAGCTAAAACAAGTTCAATTTAGTAAACCATTTGTGACACTAATCTTAAGAAAAGCTAGAACTGCTTTTCTTAAACAACGAGGTACCATTGATGATGACCGAAAAGCACTCTTTAATCAAAAAACTGGCGTAGAAACCAAACGAAGCCTCTTAGAAGATAAGCTGTTAGACAAGACAATAGACAGCGATACATTCAAAAGAAAGCATATGGAGTTACAAGCTCAAATAAATGCAGTTGAAACACAAATAGCCGAGCTTGAACAAAAACGACAATTAGATGTAGATTTCGTCACAGAGGTCCTAAGATTTACTCAAAATATCTATAAAACCTACCAAAAAGCACCTGATTTTCTCAAAAGACATTACTTAAGATTTTTCTTTGAAAAGCTGTATGTGAAGAATAAACAGATTGTCAGAACAGTATATTCACCAATTTTTGACGCATTATTACAGGAGAATGCGGTTATATTAACAAATGACTTGCTCCCCTTAGCATTCAAACTTCGAGATTGGATTGTTTCGGAAACAAGTTTAACAATGTTTACAAACACCTTCCTACAAAACCTTTCTTGGTGTCATTAGTGTTCCCATAAAAGATATGAGTGCCAAGAAACTCATAACAATAAACAAAACGTTAAAACCTAGGTAGGTTGCCACAACCCCACCTACTACAGTTGCCACGGCAATCATTAAATTATTGATTATGTTCCAACTCGAATAATCCATTATTTCTTTTCTTTCATCTAAATGCTTAGCAAAAATTGCGTTCCAAGATGGGGTGCCCAAGGCTTCACCCAAACCCAATATAACTTGAAGTACAATCAGTCCTGTTAGGTCGGATATAAAAATATAGCCTATCCACGCAAAACATCTTACTAAAAAACCTCCCGCTAATAGATATTCTTGTTCTTTAACTCTATCACCATATTTACTGACAAAATACATAAACAAAGTCGAGGAAAACATAAAAACAGCCCAAGAAAGGCTCACAGATATAATTTTGCTATCGATTTTACTTACATAGACCGCATACAATGGGCCCAATAACGAACCGGCAAAAACAAAAATGGAGTTTAGGAAAAATAAAACCTTAAGCGACCTGTTTATTTTCATAAATTAAGTATATCAGTTCGAAGTACAACGTTGGGTGTACTAAAAATGAGGCTAAAAAACTAAGCTCCCCCGGTAGGATTCGAACCTACAACCTCGATCTTAACAGGATCTCGCTCTACCGTTGAGCTACAGGGGATTATATTTTCAATGGCAATTATATCACCCCACGATTATTATTTGAAGACAATTACTATCAGTAACGTATAAAACAATATTCAAAAGGTTGTTATTTTATAATCATAGTGATAAATTACAGCCATATGACACATGAACTTGTAAGTAGGGTATCAGCTATCGTAACAAGACTTTTCAAACATGATAAAACACCTGATCCAGCACTCTGCAAAACGAAACGCCCAATACATTACAATATACATCGAATGTTTAATGCCACTGTGTACATTGACTTCGCCCCTAATGATTTGTGTAAAACCCCAAGCGGTAAGATTACCGGAAAATCCTGAACTTTCAGCAGACATTATCACTTAATTTAAAGCACCCATTGTTTAAACAATGACAGAAACTAAATAACGCCATCCCGAAGGACACACCACGAATTATTTGTCCTTACTTTTTTTCGAAAAGAGGACTAAAAACAGACCTGAAATAAATGGCGGAATAAATAGAAGCAGCTCTACAAGGAAAACTGTTTTGAAATCAAACTTTGCTCTTAATAAATAGGTTATTCCCAAGATCAGACTAAGAACCATAAGGATTACTCCTCCAACAAATGGTTTTTTGTAAGAAAGGAGAACAAGAAGCAGTAAAGGTAACGCCTGGATTAAATGGAAAAGCCCTGAAACATCTCCTGACAAAGCTTCTCCAAATGCAAATAAGCAAAGGAATGTGACAGGGATAAGTAATATACCGACAGCAATCCTTTTGAGAACCCTCACAGACATATTCCAATTATATGCAAAGTGACAACGACAAGAAAAGAGCTGATTAAACTTGATACAATTAGGCATTATGTGGAAATGTCCCAAGTGCGATAGAACCTTTAATAAAGAAGGGCAACCTCATAGTTGTAAAAAAATGCCCCTCATTCAGCATTTTGTGAACAAAAACAAAGCAAAGGAGCTATTTGATTTTTTGATTGAAATTGTCGGCAGTAAAATCGGAAAGTGTGAAATTATTTCTCTTCCGTGTTGTATACACCTCTTTGGAAAATACGATTTCCTGGCCGCACTCCCTAAAAAAGATAAACTGGAAGTCAGGTTTTCCTTAAATAGGCAATTAAATACTCCCCGGTTAAAAATCTCCGTTCCGATGTCAGCAAAAGTCTTTAAAAATTGCTTTGATATATCTTCAAAAGAAGAATTCGACGATGAATTTATCGGTTGGCTTAATGAATCATATAATTTAAAAGATAACTTGAAAGGTTAAAAAGCATTATTTTCTTCACAACAACCTTCAAAAATATACCAAACCCCCTGCCTTCTTATTTAACAGAAAGGTTTACTGAGAACTTTTGATGGTTTGAGGAAGATTTTTTATGGAGATCTTTTTAACGGTTTCGAGAACATATTTGATCAGAAGATATCCAAGCGGGATGAAGACAAGAGAACTAACGAGCTGATTTTTCAGAAATGGTAGCCCGTTAATATAACAGCGGATTAACCCCGATAAATCTTTTGAATACATTCCCCATGAATCTAAAGCCCATACGCCAAAATTAGTCCACAGATAAAAGAAAATATTTGCCGACACTCCAGCAAGGGGGAGGGAAATGGTATTTGACAACCTTTTTGTTAATTTACCAATCCAGCTTTTAATCGAACTTATAATTTTCCCTGAAAAAAGTGCCGGTATAAGAAATCCGCTCCAGGTGAAAAGAAAAATCTTCGAATTTCCGATTATCCGATCCGATAGTGCAATAACTACAAGTGTTAACCAAAACGACTTCCTGCCCCCCAGAAGAAACGAGGTTAAAATCATTGCTGTTGTTAAAAACTCGATATTTGGCCCAAGGTCAAAAACCGTTCTTTCCAGAAAAGCGGCAAAGAAAAGAAATACAAACAATAGATTTACGTTTAATATGGATTTTTTCATTGGATTTTAGTGTATTTCCATTCAACAACGTCACCGTTTTTGAGGATGTATTTATCTGCAGATATGCTCCCGGGCTGCCCGTTAACCGAGAACGCCCAAAAATATTCACTATTGTTTGTTATTCCGTTAATAGATTCAACCATAGCGCCGAAATTATACGATTTTGTTGTAACCGTTGAACCGGTTTGTTCCAATTTTTTCTTCAAAATACTCAAAACGGTGCTTTTTGTATCAATAATAATTCCCTCATACGAAGTTGTTTTGCCGTTTCCATAGTCAACATATAGGTCAACCTTTTGCTCCTGTAGGGAAGCACTTCCCGTTGCGTCAGGATCGGTTTCGGATATGTTTGAGGGAGAGAGGTTTCCGAGAAGCTTTGCCCAGACAAATATAAAACCGATTCCGATAATGGCTACTGCAAGTAACAGCACTTTTAATTTTCCGAAATAGTACTTCATCCTTGTTAGGATTATAGCAAATTTTTACTACATCCAAAGGGGAAACAAAGCCTAATTATTATGAGAATTTTTGAGTTTGGATTGGATAATTTACTCCTCAAATATGCTATGATGAAATCGTGAGGGAGAAATTAATCCACGAAAAGGGTTCATTTTTAAGGGACTCCGTTTTTGCGGCGAGTGACGGGCTTGTTACAACATTTGCGGTAGTTGCCGGTTCTCAGGGTGCATCCCTTGGTCCAACTGTTGTTCTTATTATGGGTTTTGCAAATCTTCTTGCAGATGGAATATCCATGTCCTCGGGAACTTACCTTGGGGTTAAAAGTGAAATGGAGTATATGAAAGCCGAGGGTGACGGACATGCTCCTGAAGCATCTCCTTTTAAACAGGGTTTAATCTCCTTCTTTTCCTTTGACGTTGCAGGATTAATACCACTTTTGCCATATGTTTTCGGATTAAACAACGCCTTTTACATTTCGGTGTTGCTGGTTTTTGTTGTTTTATTCACAATCGGTGTATTGAAAGGGTTATTTATCAACAAACATTGGTTAAAAAGCGGCCTCGAGATGTTGTTAGTAGGGGGGATGGCCGCAGTTGTTGCATATTTAACAGGACACATTCTTGAAAGTTTGGTATCTAAATAATAAAGGAGGTGAAATGATATGATTTTAAAGAAAAAAGATAGGGAATTTGTTTCATTTATTTGTATAGCCGCATCAATATTGTGTGTTGCGCTTGCCGGACTCGGCTACCTCTGGAGAGATATCTGGCTTGCTTCCACACAATGGATGATTACGGCAGCAGTATTCGGACTTTTTGGAGTATTTCTGAAGCTTGATTTCGAAAAGTGAGGTCAGCGGAAATAATGCGGAATATATGCGGAAATATTTGTGATATTGGGTTGTTTTATTAGTAGCTTGATAATTATGAAAACAAAAAACTTGATAGTGGTATTTTTTTCGTTGCTGATGTTTATATTTGGGATAAAAACTGCCGATGCTTCTATTGTGACAATCGGAAAAGCCGGAGAGGTGAAACTTAACGTATTGTCCGCTGAGGATTCGCTTGGTGATGGAGATGTTATTGCAATTTCCAAGTCATCTGTTGACATGGGGGAGGCAGACATGCCGATATCGCTTTTCAGGAAAGACGGAAAGTATATTCTCAACGTTACAGGAAAAGATGGCGAGAAAACATTTGATGTAACCGATTACAAGGAAAACGTTCTGGAGATTGAAGACAGGCCTTCAGTTAAAAGAATCGGAATCGGACTTTCGGAGAACCAGTTTTTTATTGAACAAGCTGGGATAAAAGCCAAAACCTACTTTCAAATCAATATCGAGCCACAAAGATCAAAAATCACAATTCTAACCCCAACGGGTTATAAGTTCTTAACGGTTCTTCCGAAGGATGCGGTTGATACGCTAATGAGGTCGAAGTCGATAAGCTCCCTTGGTGAAAGCGGAGCTGTTTCAATTGCCGAAGATCCCGAAGGCAATTTATATTATGAAATATCCGGGGTAAAACAGGTCGGAATCAAAGATCTATATATGTATGACGCTCCGGTGACGGCAAAGATTTCAGCCGCAAACGGAGAAGTATTGGAAGTTAATCAGCCAATCTGGCTCAAAATACTTTCGCTTTTTACACTCCAAACATGACTTTTGTGTGTTATAAATACTGGAAGGGGTGATGATAATGAGAGTAACAATTTTTTCAACAACTACCTGTCCTTACTGTTTAATGCTCAAAAACTATCTGAAGGAAAAAAATATCGCATTTGAAGAAAAACTTGTCGATTCGGACGATGCCGCACGTGAGGAAATGCTTGCTGTATCGGGTGGTTTTATGGGAGTCCCCTTCACACTTATTGAAAAAGACGACGGAACAAAAGAGACAATTGTCGGATTTGATAAAGGAAAATTCGAAGAGATATTTAAGTAGGGAAGCGGATACTTGTAATACCTGGTCAAACCTGTAATACTTTTTAGCAATGCTTCTAGTTAATTTTAAAACCTACAAAGAATCATCGGGGGCAAATGCGGTAACGCTTGCCAATAGTGTTTTTGAATTATCGAAAACGTATGGAATTCCAGCTGTTGTTTGTCCCAACACTTTTGATTTGAAAGACATTGCACGGATTTACAGTGGAGGAACTTGGGCACAGCATGTTGACTTTGAGGAGAGGGGAAGGGCAACAGGTTGGCTTCCCGCAGAGATTTTAAAAGATATTGGTGTAACAGGAGCAGTTCTTAATCATTCCGAGCATAAGTTAGATTTTGAAGATCTTAAAAAAACAGTCGAAAGATTGAGATATTTGGATTTGAAGATATTGATTTTTGCAGATTCTCTTGAAGAGGCAATTAATGTTTCAGCTCTTACTCCTGACTGGATTGGATATGAACCACCTGAGCTTGTGGGTTCTTCCGATACGTCGGTGGCAAAATCAAAACCTGAAGTAATCGAGAAGGTTGTGAGTGCGATACCAAACATCCCGATCTTAGTAGGAGCCGGTGTTAAAAACGCAGAAGACGTAAGGGTGAGCCTTGAGTTGGGTGCAAGAGGAATTGGAGTCGCATCCGGTATTACACTCGCGAAAGATCAAAGAAGTGCCGTAGAGGATCTTCTTTCGGGGTGGCAGACAAAAACATAGATTGCCATGAAGGTATTTATAGGAAGTGACCACAGAGGATTTACATTAAAGGAAAAAATAACTAAGTGGTTATTTGATTGGGGATATGAATTTATGGATTTGGGAGCCAATGTGTATGATGAGAAGGATGATTACACAAAGTATGCCTCCCAGGTCGCTTCACTTGTTGTTGAAAATAAAAACTCGCAAGGGATTCTTCTTTGTGGAAGCGGAGTAGGGGTTGATATTGTAGCCAACAAGTTTGACGGAGTAAGAGCTTCAATCGGGATTGATGCCGAGCAGGTTAAAGGGGGAAGGTCTGATGACGACATGAACATTTTAGTTATTGCCGCGGAGCACACCAGTGAACACGAAGCAAGAGAAATGATTAAAGCATTTTTAGAAACAAAGTTTGAGGGGAAAGCAAGATACGTAAGAAGACTTGACGAAATTAAAAAGATAGAGGAGAACAACTAAAAACTTCTTTAATTCCACTTTCCCGGTTCCTTATATTCTTTGGGGTTGATACATTCCGAGCCCTCAATAGGTACTACTTTTCTTTGGTACCACTTCACTCCACAAATCCGGCGTCTTTTATTCGCTTTTTCAAAATCTTCTTCAATAACCCTTTTAATATTAAGTGGAATAAACCAAATGCAGTCTTTACAGAACCTTTCAGTCATGACTATGTTTTTGTCCTTGGCGTAAACTTTCTCGGATTTACACAAACACTGTCCTCCTCAGCATCTCGTGGGTATAAGGAAGACCATGATAAACAACACCTTTGGATACCTGCGGGTGATGTACATCTGACTCGCTCTTTCGACGTTTCGAGACGTATCAAATCATTATGTTCTACCCCTTTCATATCGTTGAAGGTATATAAAACTATATTTCTTGTTTGCTCTACTTCCTCGAAGTATGCCTGTCTACCGAATTTACAATTACCGCAAGTTCTCTTTATTTCCTCCGTCATGCCACCGATTGTAGAAGTGTCTGTTAATAATGTCAACAATAACAATTTGGGGGATGTAATTAGTTTTTTGGCTCAACTTCCCTTGGTTGAAATTTATTTTTGTTTACACAAGGAACTTCTTCGTGAACGATCTTAACATGCCGATTACTTAGGCCCGGACAACATCTATAAAAAGCAATTGGGTTATGTTTCGTAACTTCTACTTCTCCGAGGGGTTTATCAATAATTTTTTTTATATGCTTAACCCCTTCCATATCGTAATATGTCAGAGAAGTTGTTTCTGTCGTTTCAACAGTTCTTTCTAAATAAAGGGTTGCTGCAAACCTGCATTCTCCACAAAGATTATTCATGGGTGGAATTATAGTTTAGTAAATAGAGAGAGTCAATAATTTGTACGGGCTCGGTACATATTCGACATTCCTCCTTTCTGAATAAGGTAGTCG
>CAZSNC010000026.1:0-488 GCA_964608405.1 uncultured Gammaproteobacteria bacterium
AATATTCGAATTGCGGGATTGGGCTAGAATTGATATGAGGTTTGACGGAAACGAAGATCCATATGTCTTGGACATAAATTCACCGGCAAGTTTGGAACCTCCAAGCCATCAAAAGAACTACTGCTCATTTACCAATTCTGCTTTAACTGATGGAGTTGAATATAATAAATTAATTAAAACGATTGTTGAAAGTGCAAGAAATAGAAACCGTCCGAAATAGACACTCAAATTTTCCGATTGGGAACCACCGTATGAGTTTGATTTGTTATGCTGTCTGTGTATCGTTTTGTATTTATTGAGCGAGGAACGGGACTTGAACCCGCGACCTTCTCCTTGGCAAGGAGACGTTCTACCACTGAACTATCCTCGCATATGTGCTGAGAGCAGGAGTCGAACCCGCATCTGACGCTCTTCAGGCGCCCGCCGTGACCACCTTGGCTATCTCAGCCCGAAACACAATTATATCAAATTTGTGGTCGCTGAGGGAT
>CAZSNC010000026.1:498-7912 GCA_964608405.1 uncultured Gammaproteobacteria bacterium
GACCTTCTCGATGTAAACGAGACGCTCTAACCAACTGAGCCAAGCGACCCCAAGTGCCGAGGACAGGACTTGAACCTGCAAGGATTTCTCCATACGCACCTCAAGCGTACGCGTCTGCCAATTTCGCCACCTCGGCAAAATATTAATGTGCCCTTGAGAGGATTTGAACCCCTACCCCAAAAATTGGGACAACGTCCTGAACGTTGCGCGTCTGCCAATTTCGCCACAAGGGCGGAAACATTTCAAAGAGCCCCAAGGGGTTATTGCAAGTTAATATTATACAAAAATTGGTGCTTTAAATAAACCTTATCTGCATTCCGTCGGCAGTCGTCGAAGAAAGCGACACTTCCTGCCCTGGAAATTTTGCCCCTTCTCCCCAAATTCTGGCGTAAGTTTTATTTTCTGAAAAACTGGAACCAAGCTGTTCCAGGATATCGGAAAGTTTTGTATTGTTTTTGACAATAAGCGGATTGTTAAAGTTTGGTTCATCATCACCTTTGACGAGGTAAATCGTTGACAGGTCGAGGGTTTTCCAAATGTCTTCTCTTAATTTATTTAAATTTATGTCGTTTTCTGCACTTATATATAAATAGTCATTTTTATGGCTGCCTACGGAAAGATCAGCTTTATTGATTACCGAGATGGACGGGATATAGACTCTGTTTCTGGAAAGACTGTCGAGAAGTTCATCAAGGGTAATTTTTTCTTTTATGGAAACAATGGCATTTTTTATTCCCATCTCCATAATAATTTCCTTTATGGTTTCCTTTGAAACGGTTTGGCGGATATTTGAAAATACCGATATACCACCCTGGAGTTTCTTATCAATTTTAACGCTTGGTCTTTTTTTGTCGATTCGGATACCGTTTTTTTCAAGAGCGTTTTTAATGCGGTCAATTGCCTGTTCTTTTCCGACCTCCGTAATAACCACCAGGAGGTCACATCCGCGAACTACAGACAGAACTTCTTTACCTCTCCCCTTTCCCACCTCGGCTCCTTCAATAAGTCCGGGAACATCAAGGATTTGAATTCTTGCGTTTTTGTATACCATCATTCCTGGGATTACCGATACTGTTGTAAACGCGTATGGGGCGACTTTACTTTGAGCATTGGTCAATCTGTTTAAGAGTGTTGATTTCCCGACGGAAGGAGGTCCTACCAAAACAATTGTTGCGTCACCTTGGTGTTTTACTGCATAACCAATTCCGCCTCCGCTTCCTTTGGATCTGGTTTCAGAATCGAGAATTTTATCTTTAAGTCTGGACAGCCTGGCACGCAATATTCCGATATGGTGCTCCGTCCCTTTGTGGTAGGGAGTTTCTCTGATTTCTTTTTCAATATCTTCAATTTGTTTCTGAAAATCGCTCATTAGGGTATAATTGTACTAGTTTAGCCTGAAATTGTCGAAATCGCGTCTGTAGCTCAACGGATAGAGCACCTGTCTTCGGAACAGGTAATGAGGGTTCAATTCCCCCCAGACGCACAGAGTGGTAGGATAGAGAGGAAATAATTTGAGTTTATTTAGAAGGTAATAAGCTAATTATGGCAAAAAAGGAACTTATTATTGGAGACATATATCTGTATGGTCTATTGGGAATTGCTGAGAAGAATGAAATTACATTGCAACAAGCAGCAGAAAAAGCTGTGGAAGATTGCAGGGCAACCCATGGCGAAGAACACATACCATTTATCTTGGGAGCCTTGAAAATATTGACAGCTCAAGAGACGAAATCCGAAAAAAAATAAGTAGGGCCTTCAAATACACATTTTTATCTATAAACCCTCCACTGTAGTATGATTAAATAAGTTATGGATAAATCTGCTGCCCAGATTAATTGGTGGAGTTTGGATATTAATGATATCTATAAAATACTTGTCTCAAAAAGGTCTGGGTTGACTTCAGTTGAAGCTAAAGAAAGGTTAAAAAGATATGGATTTAATGATTTTGGAAGAAAAAAGGAACTTCCTTTATTTAAGCTCGTCCTTTCACAATTTGCGAATTGGTTAACCTTGATTCTGGTAGCTGCAGCTATAGTTTCCTTTGCCTTGGGAGAACGTATTGATTCCCTGGTAATAATATCTCTTGTCGTATTATCCGCTTTTTTCGGATTCATCCAGGAATTCAAAGCTGAAAAAACTCTCTCAAAATTAAAAAAATATATCAGAAACAAAGCACTGGTGTTTCGTGACGGGACGATAAAAAGGGTTGACCACAACAGCGTGGTCCCCGGTGACATCGTGCAACTTCATATTGGAGATATGATTCCTGCGGATATCAGATTAATTGCCTCCGATGGCCTTGCGACAAACGAGTCGGTCCTGACGGGTGAATCAGTTCCGGTTGAAAAAAATGCCGGGTTTATTGTTAATAAAGACGCCGTTGTTTCCGAAATGAAGAACATGATTTTTATGGGAACATCGGTATCTCAGGGTGCTTGTTTGGGAGTAGTTGTTACAACCGGCAAGGACACCTTCTTCGGAAGGATTGCGGAAACTTTAAAAAATGCAGAGCCCCAGACCGACTTTCAAGTTCAGATAGCCGATTTCAGCAAGTTTTTGTTTAAGGTAATAATGCTGATGACGGCGTTTATATTTATCTCAAATGTTGCTTTAGATAAAGGTGTACTTTCATCGTTCCTGTTTGCAGTTGCTTTGGCAGTTGGAATTGCACCCGAGATGCTTCCGGCAATTATTACTGTAACTCTGTCTCAAGGAGCGCTAAAGATGGCTAAAAAGAAAGTAATTGTAAAAAGACTTTCGGCGGTTGAAGACTTTGGGAATATTGACACCCTTTGTATGGATAAAACAGGAACGATAACGGAAGGGGTTTTTACCCTTTTTGATTACCAGAACAATGACGGAAAAAGGGACGAGGATGTAATTAAATATGCAATGCTTTGCACGGGGGGAATATCACAACGGGTGTTTGGACAAACCGTTAATCCGACGGACAAGGCGATATGGGATAGTATTTTTGCCCAAGGATATAAGAACGATGTTAAAAAATATGACGTTCTCGATGAAAACGAATTCGATTACGAAAGAAAAAGAATGAGTGTTTTGGTTAAAAACAAAGAAACCATTCTTATTTCAAAGGGCTCCTCTGATTCAATACTTAGTATTTCATCTTTTTATATTAAAAACGGAAAGAGATATCGGCTCTCCGCAGGTAGGAAAAAGGAGTTTATTGAAAAAATAAACGAGTACGAATCGAGGGGTTTTCGGGTAATTTCTCTTGCCGTTAAGAAAACCAGATTGACTTCGTCGAGATCAATCAATGAAAAGAATATGGTTCTTGTGGGTCTACTGCTTTTTAGAGATCCTATAAAGGCAACATCAACTGCCGCAATCCGTAAGTTTATAAATTTGGGAATAAATTTAAAGGTAATAAGCGGTGACAGTCTGGTAGTAACTAAAAGCATTGCGTGCGAAGCAGGCATTAAATATAAGGACGACGAAGTCATTACTGGGGAGCGTTTAAAAAACTGCACAAATGACGAATTTATTGAATATGCAAAAAGTGGTGTGGTTTTTGCGAGAGTTACACCCGAGCAGAAATACAAAATTGTCCAGGTATTGAATTACAAAAATCATATTGTCGGATTTTTAGGTGACGGAGTTAACGACGTGCCGGCTTTGCGGGAGGCAGACGTCGGAATTACAGTTGATACCGGATCGGATATTGCAAAAGATACGTCGGACATCATTCTTCTTCAAAAGGATCTGATGGTTTTGGTTGAAGGGATAGAGGCTGGAAGAAAGACTTACGGCAACATAATGAAATATATTTTAAATACCATCTCAGCTAATTATGGGAATATGTTTACAGTTGCAATATCTTCACTATTTTTGAATTTTATACCGCTTCTCCCAAAACAGATTCTTTTAAATAATTTTATAAGTGACGTTCCCCTTTTTGCTGTCGCGACGGATAATGTTGATGAAAGTTTTATGAAAAAGCCCAATAAGTGGAATTTAAATTACATAAAGAATTTTATGATTACATATGGATTTGTAAGCACCTTCTTTGATTTGTGTCTAATAATTCCAATGGTTTATATCTTTAAAGTCGGAGTGGAGGTCTTTCAAACGGCTTGGTTTGTGGAAAGTTCAATTTCGGAAATGCTTGTAACCTTTACGATAAGAACAAAACTACCCTTTTACAAAAGCCGTCCAAGCAAGTGGCTATTTTGGTTAAGTGTAATATCTGCCTTATTTGTAATTTCTTTGTCCGTATTTAGAGTTTCAATATTCGGTTTTGTGGCACTACCCTATTTTGTTTGGCTTCTGATACTATTTGATCTTATTTCTTACTTTGTTGTTACTGAGATTGTTAAGAAGAGTTTCTTCAAAAAGTTTGAAACGGATAATCATGATTAAAAGAAGATATCAATAAGTTATCATAATTTATGATTTGATATGTAAATATTGAAGACGCTTTACTTCGTAATCAATTGTTCTTGGCCGTCCAAAAATACCCGGTGACTTAAGAAGGCTTACCGCATGACGCTCAAAGGATAAAATACCTTCGGTTCCGGAGAGTCTGTGACCACGTCCAATTTTAAGAAAATCAAGATCTGGAGGTAGTTGTCTGCTGTTTTCACCCCAGTAGTAAAATAGGTTTGAGATAAGGACGTTTATACCACTAAGATCTATTTGTTTTTTCATCTCAAGTATGGATGGGTCTCGTCCGATTGTATTGTGAGCGGAAATATGTTGAATGAAAGAATCCCTGTTATTTTCGTAAAAATTATCCCCCATCCATTTACGAATATCATTCGATTGAAAGTTTGGCTTTTTATTTTTAAACCTTGAATCCATGAAGTATTCTCCCAACGGAAGTACTTCATTAACATACATTGCATATACAAGTTTATTTCCAAGGGGACTTGGTGTTAATCCAATAATCAAATCACCCTCTCTTGCGGTTTTTCTAATTACGGGTTTACAAACGGCCAGAGTACATTCACCCCACCAGGGATTTGGTGCATATCCGCAATCATCTGCAACTATATAGCTAAAACATTCTTTTTGTCGCATTAAATATATTTGATTATCTATGAGCAGAATGAATAATTATCTATTAGTGGCTATATCATAGCAGATCTATATTTTTTCCGTTCACAATTTCAATTTATAGTAGCCCAATATGGCTCTGGTGATATTATGGTGATCAACCTTTAATTTCCAATGGTAACTCAATTGTAGTATTTGGAACGCTAACCCATTTTTCATTAATAGGAGAAAGGGATTCCGAATTTATCACTTTGCCGTTATAAACAACCTGTTCCAATCTTAATAATCCGTTTTTATTATGAAGCCAATAAGCCTCATAATTGGCTAGTTTATTTTCATTTCCATCTACAATCTTTACATATCCGTTATTCCCTTTCTTTGATATAAATTTCCCTGAAACAATAAACGAATATTCTGTTTCTGTTTTTTCTTCAACCAAGTTGGTTTGGTTTTCAACCGAAGTACCTTCCACGGAGATATCTAAATGAATTCCATCTAAATCACCATCTATGTGAGCCTTGTGGTCCCGTATTCCGCTATCAATGCCATTATAAATAATAGTCTTTAACTGTCTTTGTATTTCAGGTGTTTGTGAATCCTTTAAAGTATAAATAGCATTCCTGACATCATTAAATACTTTCCACAATTTAATTTCCTCAATATTTTCAATCTCGGTACTTACCTTATTGGAATGAGGTACTCTTCTTAGAATTTCCCCTACTCTTGACATACAATAATTAATTTTAACATTACTTGAGAAATATCTATTGTTAATTTTTTCATATAAGTTAAGAGAATCGATCGGTTTTATTGAAAGAGTGAGCGGGTAAGGGGAATTGAACCCCTATCTCATCCTTGGAAGGGACGCGTTGAGCCTTTCAACTATACCCGCGAATGGATTCGGATTATACATTATACCAAAACTCTAATCTTGTCGGAGTGCCCGGACTCGGACCGGGGACCTCCTCGTCCCAAACGAGGCGCTCTACCAACTGAGCCACACTCCGTGTGCCGAGGAGAGGACTCGAACCTCCACGAACCAAATGGTTCGAGGGCTCTTAAGGCCCTTGCGTCTACCATTCCGCCACCTCGGCAAGATACACAATCCAAGCTTATATTATATTATAAAGACGTTTTAATTAAAATGAAGCTCAATTACTTTCTTATGCCTACTGTAATAACAACGTCGTACTTTGAAGAGTCTTCTAAAAGATCTGACTTAGATTCAAGATCATATGTATTCCCAAGGAGTTTTTTGACATCGGTAAACACCTGGCTTGGTATACCCTCTTTGAGAGCGACAATTGTTTTTTCAAAGTCGTAGTTAGATGCGTTTCCAGTTAAAACGCTGTCAAATTCAAGGTCTGTTAAAAGGTCTTTGGCTTTTCCTGCCTCACCTGGGACACCAGAACCGTTTAATATCTGAAGCGAATATTTGCTGTAGTCAACCTTTACTTCCTCTTTTGGTTTTTCTGTCGGAGTGGCGGTTGGCTCTTCTGTCTTTTGCGTTTCTTCTGCCTCTTCCTTGCTTTCACCGGCTATGTTTTTCTGGTAGTAGAATATACCTCCGACTATTACAGCGGCGAGTGATAATACCGTTAGGATTATTAGAAATACTTTAAAAAAGCCTGATCCTTTCTTTTTTTCTGTAGTTTCCTTTTCGTCGTAGTTTTCAATCCACTTGTTTACTTCATCCTGTGAAGACTTAGGAGTTTCCTCCTGTGCTACCGCTTGTGTGTTTTCAACTTTTTCCTCAGTATCTTGCATAACTGTTTTTTCTGCAGGTTCTTTCTTTTCAGAATCCAACAAACTAAAAGATGTCAGATTTGTTGAAGGAAGTGTATCCTTTTCAGATTCAGATTTCAAGTCGGGTTCAAATTCCGGCTGTACTTCGGAGGCTGTAGTTGGCGAAGGTATGTTATCTAAAGCCCCCTCACTTATGGAAGTCTCGGATGTTTTCTCGGAAGCTGTATCTTCTATATTTATATCATGAGATTTTTCTTCGACAACAAACTTTTTTACGGATTCTTTAGGGGTTTCCTTTGAGGCTGCCTTTTTTAATTTACTTGGCATATTAATGTTGTATATTCATTTTTATAGATATTGTTTGTTTTGTCAACAGGGTGAGTATTTGATAAAATATGATAGTTCTTTTAAGTAATAATCACAAAGCCGCTTTGTAGCTTTCAGATTATGGTGGGTGTAGCTTAATGGTTAAAGCGCTTCCCTGTGGAGGAAGAGATTGCCGGTTCGAGTCCGGTCACCTACCCACACCTAAATTAAATACATTTATAAAATCATTACTATATTTCTTTTCTAAATACTCACGCAGTAAATCAGCCTAAGGAGTTTCTATATAAGCAGCCTGAGTAACACTATCACCAAATATGCAATATGT
>CAZSNC010000027.1:0-7806 GCA_964608405.1 uncultured Gammaproteobacteria bacterium
CTTTCGACAGTTTTTGGTCGGTCTTGTGGAGCTTGTGAGTGGTAATAAGCATTTCCCCAATATTTTTTGCAAAAATCCAGATATAACTTTTTCCGTCGAGAGTCAGAATCTTTGTGTCATTTCTGGTTTCAACCAGTGTGTATTTTCCTTTTTTGACGAGTTTAATCATAAGTAAACATATTCATTATACTTCTTTAAACAACCTTGGTCGTGGTACACTAAAAATGTATGGTCGAGACCGTATTCACTGAAAGTATTTGGGGGGATGAGGGATTCAGCGCAATCCTTTCCATGAAGTCAATTCCGGAAATAATTAATATAATTTCCAAAGATACTTCCCCACCCCTATACAACATCAGCGAGCATCTCGTCTTCCAGTATTTCGGGGTCAGTGAAATTGCTATCCGAGGGTTGTCTCTTTTATATTTTCTCCTTTGTCTTCTCTTCGTCTATCTCATTACATCAATGATCTGGAGCAAAAAAACGGGAATTTTTGCTGCTCTTGCAACGGCACTCAATCCGTTTTTCTTTATTTATGCCTTCGAGGGTAGAATGTATTCCATCCTGGCCCTTGGAGTAACCGCATCGATGTACTTTTTCCTGAGAATATTTTCTTTTAAGGGAAAACAGATCCTAAACTACATTGGGTACATTATTTTTACATTATGGGCAATTTACTCCCATCATTTTGCCTTTTTTGCACTGGTTATTCAGGGTGTATGGACCGTTAAAGAGTTCTTTTCCGGCAAACGAAGAACGGCTTTCGGGGTGATTAAGTCACTCTTTCTTGTGCTACTTCTTTATATCCCTTGGATAATCCCGCTTTACAAACAAGTAACAATGGTTAAAGGGGGTTTTTGGTTGGGTAAACCGACTCTTAAAGATTTAGGTGTGTTGATTTTTGATTATTTGGGGCAGGGAATTAAACTTCTAAACTTTAAAATTCCTTTTATCAACTATAAAATATATGAAATTGCACCGTTTTTAACTTTTGCGACACTATTAACCAGAAAGTGGTGGAAAAGCGTTGAAAAAACAATATTTTTTTTTCTGTGGTTTTTAGGTCCGATCTTGATTACTTGGGCAATATCACAAAAGTTCACTTCTATTTTTTTTAACCGATACCTTTTATATTCCATCCCTGCGGCAATGATTATTTTGGTTTCTTGCCGTAGTAAAATAACCATGGTTCCCTTGATCACAACGCTTTTGGTTTTTATGGTTATTGATGTTCACTACTTCTTTACTCCGAAAAAGTTACCTTTCAGACAAATGTCTGCCTATGTCAAGGAGACTGTTGGAAAAAACGATCTTCTTATTAACTGGAACTCGTCTGCACACCACCTCTGGGAATCCAAGTTTTATGGCATACCCGCACCAATATATATTCCAGGAAGCGGAGAGTTGCCGTATTATGTCGGCACGGCATTAATGGAAGCTTCCGACGTTATAAGAGAAATTCCAAAAAACACCAGAAGGGTCGGAGTTATAACAAGCGGTTCTTGGGATGAAATAAAACTTGAAGGCTATAAAATCGAGGATAAAAAGGAGATAGGCAACTTAAAATTCGCCTGGTATCAAAGCAGTAAGTAAATACAGTTTTTAACAATGCTTAATAGAATCAATAAGTTTTTCCACATCCCAATGTGGTTGTTTATACTCCTTCTATTTGTTGTGATTTTTCGAATCCCAAACTTTTTTGAGCCTTACTCATACGGAGATGAAACAATTTATTTAACTCTCGGGCAGGGAGTAAGACAAGGTCTCACACTTTACAAAAATCTGCATGACAACAAACCACCCCTCCTTTATCTGACAGCGGCCGTTGCGGGAAATCTTTTTTATTTTAAAACTATCCTTCTTGGGTGGAGCCTCTTCGGAACCATTTTGTTTTTTAGGTTTTCGGAAAAATTGTTTCCGAAGATTAAATTGTTTCCAATAGTGTCGACAATTATTTATACAGTCCTTACAACCCTACCCTTTCTGGAAGGAAATATCGCAAACGCCGAAAATTTCATGATTGTTACAACAATTGCGGCATTCTACATGATTTTGTTCGGCAGCAGCAGTCTGAGAAATATTTTTGTCTCCGGAGTACTTCTATCATTGTCTTCTATGTATAAAATACCGGCAGTTTTTGATACCGGAGCAGTTTTTCTTTTTTGGATTATTACGATGAAATTTGATAAAAGCAGTATTATCAGGCTTCTAAGTAAAACTGCTGTTTTATTGGCCGGAATATTCAGTCCTATTATATTGAGTTTTATTTACTATTGGGTAAAAGGAGCCTTTGGCGAATATTTAATCGCGGCTTATCTACAAAACTTCGGTTACCTCTCAAGCTGGAGGCCGTCCTCGCAACAAGATCCGTTTTTTATCAGAAACGCACCGCTTTTTATCCGATTTGCGGCAGTATTAGCAATAAATGTATTTCTTTTTCTGCTTAGAAAGAAGGTCGACAAAAAATTTCTGTTTGTCGTCTCATGGCTAACGTTCTCAATTTTTGGCATAACGCTTTCTGAAAGGCCATATCCGCACTACCTGCTACAAGCATCGGCTCCTGTAGCGATTCTTACATCTTTACTTTTTACTTCCGCCAGTATGCTACAGGTTTATGCTGTTATTCCACTTGCGGCTTTTTTCTTTATTCCTTTATATTACCGATTCTGGCATTACAGATCGGTTAATTACTATTCTAATTTTGTAAATATGGCAACGGGAACCATATCAAAAGACGATTACTTAAATACATTCGGAGGAAGAACAAAGACCAATTACGAAATTGCAAAAATTGTCAATCGTTTAACAAATAAAACAGATAAAATATTCGTTTGGGAAGATTCGGCTCAGATATATGCGTTATCCCAAAAACTACCTCCAATTAAATATATTGCCGGTTATCATATCAATGACTTTTCCTCTATGGAAAATATTGTAAAAACTTTTAATAGTAGCCCGCCAAAAGTAATTGTTGTTTTCCGTTCATCGGAAACTTCACCTGCGTTATCCAATTTTATAAGGGGTAATTACTTACTTTTCCGGGAAAACGAAAATTACCAAATCTGGAGATTTGGTGGTGAATATTCCAGATACATTCTTCCATAGCTTCATTGCAAGGGCGTTTTCGTGATAAAATCAAACATCCCAACGGGAGAAAATATCTTATGGACAGGAAGGGTTCAATTAAAAATAAGCCAAAATTCAACCGGATAACGCCTAATCGCAAATCAACATTTGACAAGAAGAATATCCTGTATCTTTATACGACGCTTGTTTTATTTTTTTTAAATGTTGTTTTTTTAATCGTTATAATCCTGATTTCCAAAACTCTACCGCCGCAAGTTCCGCTCTACTACGGACTTCCCAGGGGAGAAGAGCAGCTTGTCTCTCCAATAAGCATGGTTGCGCCAATTATCCTCTCATTATTATTTATAATTTTAAATAATATTATTGCCTACTTCACAGAGATCCTGTTTTTAAAAAAAGTGCTCATTTTCGGAAGTTATTTCGTTTCACTATTATCAATAGTCACTGTTGTCAATATTATTTTTCTTATTTAACCGAAATAGAATGGAGATTCTTAAAAATACCACCATACCTTTTTTAGTAGCATTTCTTTGTGCATTCTTTTTAACTCCAGTTGTCATTAAATTTGCCAATAAAACAGGGCTTATAGATGACCCAAAGAAGAACAAACACCCTAAGGTGATACACACCTACCCAACACCCCGAGCTGGAGGTTTAGCAATCTTTTTCGGGCTATTAATTCCTTCCCTCCTTTTTTTACCAATAGACAAACACCTAATCGGAATTTTGGTTGGTGCATTTATCTTAACCGTCATGGGGCTTTTGGATGACAAATTCAACCTGAATCCATACTTAAGATTGGGTATTCAGTTTTTAGTCGCAACAATCCCAGTTCTCGCTGGAATTGGGATTGCTTTCATCAACAACCCGTTGGGGACGGGGATTATTGACCTTTCCCACCCGCAAATTTCCATTAATCTCTTCGGCCAACACAGTATTTGGCTTTTTTCCGACCTTTTTGCGGTCTTCTGGATCGTAATTCTGATGAACTTTCTAAATATGGGTGCAAAGGGTGTTGACGGACAGCTTCCGGGGGTTGTCGGAATTGCGGCGGTAATTATTGCTATCCTTTCCTTAAAATTCTCGGCCGACATTACCCAGTGGGCGGTTATCATTTTGGCGGTAATTACAGCCGGCTCTTTCCTTGGATTTTTACCGTATAACATTTTCCCGCAAAAAATAATGCCCGGTTTTTCCGGTTCAAACTTGGCAGGTTATCTCCTCGGAATTCTTTCTATTCTTTCGACAACCAAGGTCGGAACATTAATGGTTGTACTGGGGGTGCCACTTATCGACACCGGCTACACAATAGTGCGCCGAATAGTATCAGGAAAATCCCCCGTTTGGGGAGACAGAGGACACCTTCATCACAAACTACTGGATATAGGTTTTTCCAAGAGGCAGGTTGCTTATTTTTACTGGACATCAACCTTAGCGCTAGGAATAATATCCTTGTATCTAAACAGTGCCTATAAGTTGTATACTGTCATCGGAATAATAGTCTTTTTAGGGGGGTTTTTATTATGGCTAACCTACCGATCCAAATCATAAAAATCACGCGTCCGGTTCACTGGATAAAAAATCTGTCGCTTTTTGCGGCACTTTTTTTTACATCCAAACTTTTTGATCCGATCCTATTCAAAACGGTTTTTTGGGCATTTATTGCTTTTAATTTTATTACCTCGGCAACTTATATTTTTAATGACATTATTGATGCCGAAAAAGACCGTAAACACCCTGTTAAAAAGAACCGTCCGATTGCTTCAGGAAAACTACCTGTTGTTGTTGCCGTAATTGAATTAGTTCTGCTCGTTGTCTTTGCTTTTCTCGTATCGTCAAATTTAAACAGACTCTTTCATCTTGCGCTAATTGCCTATTTTATCCTGCAGATAATCTATAGTCTTCTGTTAAAGAATGTCTCGTCTTTAGACATTCTGACCATAGCCTTCGGTTTTGTGATTAGAATTTATGCAGGTGCCTTTGTTATTAATGCGCACCTGTCGGTATGGTTTTTACTTTGTGTTATTTCAACGGCACTTTTTCTTGCCTCCGGCAAAAGAAGGTCTGAGCTCAATATTCCCGAATCAGTAAGCGGGGCTACAAGAATATCGCTTTCAAAATACACTAAAGAGCTTCTAAACTCATTTGTAACAATGTTTGGAAATGCAGCATGGCTCAGCTGGTCGTTATTTTCATTTTTCGAGTCACCAAAAGCCTCCGTCGGTATTTGGTTATTTTTGGCGGAGATATCTAAAGCTACCACTATCGACAAAACCTTAATGGCAACCATACCCATATCCATCTACGCCATTATGCGATACGAGAGCCTGATATTTGAAGGGAAAAGCGAAGCCCCGGAAAAAGCTCTTTTAACCGATGTCGGACTCATGTCTTCTGTTGCCCTTTGGGTATTTCTGGTTTACTGGGTATTTTATATCGCGGTTGTTTAGAGAGTTTTTGCAGATTCCGTTGCCGCCTTTTCTTTCGTTACAATTTCCGAATACTGGCTCGTAACCCACCCTACAATGTTTTTCTCCGGAGAGATTTTATACCAGTCACCCTGGGTATTTTCATCAATTAATTCATACTCTTCCCCCTCGCTCACTCTTCCCACCTCGGAAGCAGAACTCGATGCTTCCTTTCTTACTCTCAAAAAACCTGTAGGGGTTTCTAATATCTTAACCATTTTAATGGTCTCGTTCTTTACCTCTGCTTTTTTAACCGTTTCGACTTTTGCAAGTTTAATAAACGCAACGAGTTTATAACCCGCAACAAGATTTACCTCAATTTCCCGATCTTTAAGGCCTTCTGCACTCAACTTAATGTTTTTTACACCTTGTTCAATCTCTGAAGTTGTGTAAGGAGATACTCCTTTACTTACCCCATCAATAGTAATCTGGGCACCTTCGGGGTCGGTAATAACCGTAATTCCGGAAATATTTTTTGAAGAGAGTTTTTCAAAAGAAAGAACTTCTCCTTCCGTTGCCGTCTCATTTGCTCCAAAATATCTCCTAATCACCGTCTCGACACCGGAAACAAGATTTATCTTTTCTTCATACGGGGAAAGGGGTGTCCCAAACGAATCGGGAATTAACCTTAAAGTTATTTCTCCGGGACTTTTCAAGCTGGTATATGGAGTTCTACCCACTTCTTCCCCATTTACATAAACAGTTGAAGCAGGACTTGTTTCAACTAAGAGTCCGCTTGCTTTCGGAACAAAGAAGTTAAATATTATAAGCACCGCACCCGCTATGGTAAAAATTATAATCAGGGCTATAAACAAATATCGCTGTTTTTTCATATATTTTGGGGCAGTACCGTATTTTCTATTTCAAAGCCAAAAAACGCTTTATTGAATATGAAGTGTAACAAAACAACAAGGTATTGACAACTAGGGCTGTAATTAATATTATTAATTAGCACTCTATTAGTCAAAGTGCCAATTAGTGTTAATATTAAATAGAAAGGTGGTGAAAAAAATGACAGACCTTATTAAAAAGGACCCGTTCGGAAACATTTTTCCTTTCTCCAGGTGGGTAGACGACTTTACAAGTCTGTCCGCATCATCACAACATGGGTTAAAGGTCCATGAAACCGACAAAGATATCGTTGTTGAGGCGGTTGTTGCCGGTATTCCGGCTAATGATGTTGATATTAATATTGAGGACGGAGTATTAACAATAAAGGCAGAAAGGTCCGAAGAAACAAAGAAAAAAGGATTGTATAAATCGTCCTCTTACCAATATTACTACACATGCGCTCTTTCAGGCGGTGCCTGGGACAAAGCCGATGCAGATTTTGAGGACGGTGTTGTAACAATTACTATTCCAAAAACCGAGGCGGCAAGGCCAAGAAAAATTGCCGTTAAGGTCAAGGGCAAGTAACGAAGTAATAATAAATATTTAACCCTACCACACCCAAATGTGGTAGGGTTTTTCATTTTCAATGCGATATTGTAAAATATGTCTTCAAGACCTGGTGGTGAAGTGGAAACACGGGTGTCTGCAAAACATCTATGCGAGGGTTCGATTCCCTCCCAGGTCTCAAAAAGATAACATAAATTAAAGACCAATATCCGGATCTGTCTTTATTCAGACAATAAATCACGAAGCTTTTCTCCTTCAAAGGGAAGTTTGAAAAAGGGGGCAAAAATACAAAAATCAAAAACGGCAGCAAAAAAGGGCAAAAGTCCGATAACAACAAGTGCAGGTGAAACAAAAAGCCCAATTGACGAAATTAACGATCCCGCTAAAAACCTGATGGTCCTACCGTTTGAAGAGGATAAATATTTAAACACTTTTCTCATAAAGGTTTCCGAAATTTGATTTTAATATAAATACCCATAAAAAGTAAGATTTGAATTTAGTATTGTTGTTGGAGTAATCTACGCCATGGCCGCAGTTGAACTCCCGGATAAAACAATCACATATTCAACCGCCTGTGATTTCTGTCCGGCAAGACAATCTGGAGATTATCATAGTAGACATATCTGCGTACCAGAGATGTTTAGCGAGGTCCTGCCATATGAAAGATCGAGAACTCGCCCACTTAATTGTCCACGCCCAGACCTGACAAGAAAAGATAATGCTGCAGAGTCTCAACAGCAAATCTTACGAAGGCTTCTTAAAAAGAGATAAGTAATTAACTCCCCTTTTTAAACCCCAAAATATTTGATTTTTAAGGTTTCACGGTATATAATTACGAAATCTCGCAATTATA
>CAZSNC010000028.1:0-6004 GCA_964608405.1 uncultured Gammaproteobacteria bacterium
AGAATTGTAAATTATTGTACCTTTTGCGGAACGGCTTTTTCAGAACTTGAGGTTGAGTATAAGGAAAAAGAAGATTTTCTTTACTACCTTGATTATAAAGGGATTACAATCGCTACAACCCGTCCCGAAACAATATTTGCCGACGTCGCCATTGCCGTAAACCCCAAAGACAAAAGATATAAGAACCTGGTCGGTAAAAATGCTACGATTCCTTTAATCAATTTGAGTATTCCGATAATTACCGACGACAACATCGACATTAAATTCGGAACAGGAGCTCTTAAGGTTACACCCGCACACGATCCTTTAGATTTTGAGATTGGAGCAAAACATCATCTTGACGTAATAAGTGTCATAAAGACAAACGGACAAATGGCAGACGATCCACGCGTTCCACATGATATTCAAGGGCTATATGTCAACCAGGCCAGAGAAAAAACCCTACAACTTTTGACTCAATCGGGGTTGCTTATTAAAAAGGAACCTCTCGCCCATTCCGTCGGAACCTGTTATAAATGCGGCAGAACAATAGAGCCTTTGGTTATCCCGCAATGGTTTGTAAAAACAAAACCGCTTGCGGACAAAGCAATAATTGCGGTTAAAAAAGGTGAAACAAAAATATTTCCTAAAAAACGTTTTGAGAAATTATATTTCGATTGGATGGAAAATATCCGCGATTGGAACATCAGCCGTCAAATCGTATGGGGACCAAGAATCCCCGTTTGGTACAATGTTGACGATAATCCCCAAATTGATATTGTCTTTATCGATAAGGGCGGCAAAAGAATATCAAGTAACTTGAAGGATCTGCTATCAACACAAAGGGTTAATAAATATTCCTTCGAAGAAATCGAGAAAGGGTTACAACAATTAATTGCACGTGAGCCTTCTAAATATATTGTAAGTGTCAAGAAACCCGGTAATAATTATCTCCAAGACACCGATACGTTTGACACATGGTTTTTAAGCGGTCAGTGGCCCCTTACAACACTCGGTTTTAATC
This sequence comes from uncultured Gammaproteobacteria bacterium, assembly GCA_964608405.1. Classification (GTDB taxonomy): domain Bacteria; phylum Patescibacteriota; class Microgenomatia; order UBA8517; family UBA8517; genus GWB1-38-13. Next base: position 1,004 of record CAZSNC010000028.1, read on the forward strand.
TGGATAATCCAAGAGAGAGTTCTGAGGATTTCAAATATTTTTATCCCACAACGGTTTTGGACACCCTTTGGGATATATTGTTTTTTTGGGTAGGAAGAATGATGATGTTTGGGTTATACCTCACCGGAAAAGCCCCATTTAAGATTGTTCATTTACACTCACGGGTTGTTGATAAATTCGGAAAGAAGATGAGTAAGAGTAAGGGTAATGTTGTTGACCCGATATTAATGGTTGATAAATACGGTGCAGACGCGCTTCGTATGGCGCTTGTGATGGGAATAGCACCGGCATCGGATATTTCCATAAGCGATGAAAAAATTATCGGTATGAGAAATTTCTCTAATAAAATATGGAATATATCTCGGTTTATCGACATGAAATTAAAAGATGCTGGGGTTATAAAACATGAAGATCTCCCCCACTATTCAAAAAACATCAGGGGATTAACTTTTGAAGATAAAGTGTTTGTTAAAAAACTTAATAATATAATTGATATTGTTTCCAAAGGAATCGAAAATTATAAATTCGGAATAGCATCGGAGAAACTTTATTCTTTTATTTGGCATGATTTTGCAGATAAATATATCGAGTCGACAAAAAAGAGATTAAATAAAAACGACAAGGCCTCATTAATTGTTTTAAGACACACACTCTTTACATGTCTTAAACTTCTCCACCCTTTTGCGCCTTTCGTAACAGAAAGCATCTGGCAGGAAATGAAAACTCAACACATCTCTCCCAATTCAATGCTTGCAGAAAGCGAATGGCCAAAAATAATCAAATAAAAATATCTTAGGAGTTTGTTTATTCTTTCTTCTCTTCAACTGGTGTTTCTTCGGCTGGTCCTTCTCCGCCTTCAGTAGGAGTCTCTGCACCTTCGGCTGCGGCTTCTTCTCCCTCGACGGGTGCAGCAGGAACTTCAACAGGCTCTTCTTTCTGTACCTCAACCTTAACAACAATTGTTTCGGGGTCGTTGGTAATGGTAAGTTTATTTTTGTCGTAATGTAGGTCCTTAATGGAAATACTTTGTTCTGCTTCCGTAAGCGTCTCTACATTCACTTCAATTTTATCCACCAAATCTCCGGGGAGGGCTTCAACCTCCACTTCGTCGACATATGAAACTACGGTACCAAACCCCTGTTTCTCGGCAGGTGATTCGCCGACCAACTCCAAAGGAATATTCGCGGTAACCTTCTTCTTAAGGTCAATCTTCAAGAAGTCTGCATGGAGAGTACTCGCATTTACTGGGTCAACCTGAATATTGTGGATAAGAACCGGATATGTTTGTTTACCGACAATAAGCTCGACAACTGATGTTTCCCCAGCCTTTTTAAAAGCTGCAAGAAATTCTTTTTCATCAAGCGTAACAGCTTCGGATTTGATGTCCGATCCATATACATTACCGGGAAGTTTTCCTTCTTTCCTTAATCTTTTTACTTTTCTTCCCGTAATCTTTCTTTCGTCTGCCTTAAGAATTATTTTGTCCATACTATTAGAGTAGAATTTATTAACAAAGCAATCAGCAATTATAAGGTTTATTACCCTATCCGGTCAAGGTGTGAACTGATTGTCTAAAATATTTAAATGCAGATAATGTATATAAAAAAAAATAAATATTATTTTCTGATACTTTTTTCCAGTTTTATAATATTTATTATTCTTTCAGGTGAAGTTCAACATTAATACCTGTCGGGACGTGAAACTTTTATAGGTTTTCATCAACTGTTTTATTTACCAGTGCATCTGCAACTTTATTTTTTTCTCTTCTAATGTGGTGAAAAACAATTTCTTCTGTGTTTAAAGAAATTTTTATTTTAATAATTTTTTCGTAAATGTTTTTCAGTATAAGGTTTTTTACTTTATACTCTCCGTTAATTTGTTTTGCCACCAATTCCGAATCTAAATAGAAGTCTACCCTTCCTCCGTTTTCTTTCGATTGGTTTTTTGCCAACCAATCCATTGCCATTAAAACAGCAAAATATTCTGCAACGTTGTTTGTGGTCTGTTTAAAGAAATATCCCTGCTTAAACAATATCTCTTTGTCTTTATAAACAATGAAGGCAGACGCGCCCGGTCCGGGATTTCCCCTGGCTCCTCCATCGGTAAATATTTCAAGGTGAGGAATGTGAGACATTCGATTATTTTTTCGAGACAACTAGATACCTTTCAAGTCCCTCTCCCACCGATTCGGTATGAAGATCTTTCTCTTCGGCCAATGTAAGGTGAACAACCCTTCTTTGGGATGGCGTTAGGTTATACAAATTTTCGGGATTTCCGGTTTCTCTAACCCTTGCTGCGGTTTGTTGCGCAAGCTCAACCATCCTATTACTTTCTTTTTCTCTAAAATCTGCAACGTTCACAACAACCCTGACCCACTCCCCCTTTTTCTGTCTGACTATTTGGTTAACGATTAGTTGAATTGCATTAATTGTTTCCCCTTTTTTACCGATTAGTAAACCCGCCTCTTCAATTGCGTCGACATTAAGGATGTAAACCTCATTGTCTTTATCGAAAGTCACGTCACAAGACGTCGACACCCCTAACAACTCTAACATCTCTGACGCAACGTCTTTAATAATCTGCAAATCGTCTTTTTGTACGTTTTTCTTTGTCATATTTATTGTGCTGATGATTTTAACAGACCGACCCGATTAAGAAAAGGGGTTAAGCCTCCCCACCCCTGTGAACGCACTTGTTGATAAATTTGCGCGAGAGAAAATACCAACCAATAGATTGCAAGTCCTGAAGGAAACTGATATCCGATTACAAGTGTCATTAAGGGAAATGTATATATCATACTTTTTTGCATCATAACCTGCATGTCGTCAGTGGTACTTTGTGTCTTTTTTGCTATTTTTTCTTCCTGTTTAATAACCGGAGAAGTTACCTTTGCCGAAAGAAATTGTATTAATGCTGCCCCAATTAAGACAGGTCCGGGAATCATAAAGGGTAAAAAGGAAAGTTTTATAGTATCCGGAGTTTTAATATCCATATACAAAAACTTTGTATTGACACTCATTCCTTCTGCAAACTGAAGTGGTTTGTAAAGAAGTTTGTTAAAACTGGATACCGTATCAATGTTGGGATATAAAGTCCTTGAAAATACATTAAAAAATGCAATCAGAACTACAATTTGCAGTAGATAGGGAAGACATCCTGAGGCGGGGTTGATTTTATTTTGTTTGTAAAGCTCTGCCTGTGCCTGGGCAATTTTTGTTTGTTCTCCGGCATGTCTTTGTTTTATTTTTTCCAGGGCGGGTGCTAATTCTTTCATTTTCTTCATGGATTCCATATAAGGCTTGGTTAGGGGGTTAAGAACAATTTTTAAAAACAAAGTAAAACCAATAATTGCCAACCCCATGTTGTTACCCAATATCTTGTAGAAAAGGATAAGTCCACTTGCCAACGGCTGGAGAAGTGCAACCTCAAAAATGTTCATAACAAAGTTATTGTATAGATAAATTTGTCTTTACTCAATAGGATGGGTTTAGCCCGGACGATCAGTTAAGGGGGTAATACCGGGGGTGTTTTGATAGGGGATTACAACTGATAACTCTTATTACCGATTTATAAAGCCCTTTAAACGGCCCATATTTTTTTATTGCCAATAGGGAATATTGCGAACATGTCGGCTCAAAACGACATCCCCCTTTGAATACGTGCGAAAGAATGGGGGAGAGAAAACTTTTATAGAGGGTGAGAGTAATTGCCTCAACTTTTTGTATCACCTTTTTCATATTCCTTACTGTTAACAAAAGCTTCAATTTCCTTCATTATATCGGAAACAAGTATTTTCTCGATTCCCGGCTTGATGAGAAACACCATGTCGAGATTGTTGTCTACTTTTTTCCAGTTTCTCCTAAGACAATCTCTAAACGCACGTCTGACCCTGTTTCTGTGTGTCGCCAGTTTTGAAACTTTATTGGAAATGATAATTCCAAAGCGGGGGTTGTCAATTCCTTCATGTTTTCTAATCAATACCCCAAAATTTGTACTTTGGTACAATTTACTGTCCTGTTTTATCTTTGTAAATTCTCTCCTTTGGAGGCTAAACCTGCGGGCAAACATAAATAAATCTAAATCGTAACCTTCTTCCTTCCAACAAGCCTTCTGCGCTTAATTATTTTTCTCCCCTTGGCGGTTTTACTTCTGTTTCGAAACCCTAGTTTCTTGACCCTCTTTCTTTTTGAAGGTTGATATGTTCTTTTTGTAGCCATATGGAGATTATAACAAAAAACCATGGTTTGTTAACCATCAAATCGGCGGTTGTTCCGGTGCGAGTTTGTGCGAGGTTGTATATAAAATAAACATGATGTGTTTTTCCCTCCGATCGACTCTTGATTAACATCTATTATTCGTCTATTTTTGGGGTTGACTAATTGTGGATAACTTATTAATAGTAAATGACAAGACTGCCATAAGGTAATGGGTTTTGGTTGTGCCTTAAGCTTCTGCCTAATTCCCAACCTCTAAAGTGTTTTTAAATATTAATATGGAAGGATACGACAATCCAGATAAACTGTGGTCAGATGTTTGCGAAAACTTAAAGCTTAGTGTGTCAAGTGCAATATTTTCCACATGGTTCACACAAACCCATTTAGTGTCACTTAAAAAAAATAATAATCGCTATATTGCTGAAATCGGCTGTTCAACTCTATATGCAAAAAGTACAATTGAATCCAGATATTACGGTCTTATTCAAGATACACTAATCTCATTTTTAAAACTTCCTTGTGATGTTTTGTTTGTGGTCAGTCAAAAACCACAGGATGATAAAGTAAAAGACGCCTCCCCGAATCCACTGTTTGAGCAACCAAAGGCCGATACGGAGAAACTAAACGCGGCAATTTCCCGATCCAAACTACGTATCACCTATACTTTCCAAAATTTTGCAGTCTCCTCTTCAAACCAAATGGCATGGGCGGCAGCAGATGCCGTATCAAAAAATCCGGGCAGTGCCTATAACCCCCTATTTATATGGGGTGGGGTAGGGATCGGCAA
>CAZSNC010000028.1:6014-7701 GCA_964608405.1 uncultured Gammaproteobacteria bacterium
AACCCATTTAATGACCGCCGTAGGACACTTGGTTTTAGAAAAAAATCCTGACGCAAAAGTATTTTTTTGTACGGGAGAAGAGTTCACAAATGACATTGTAGAAGGAATAAGAAATAAAAGTACACAATCTTTCCGCGACAAATACAGAAAACTAAACCTGCTTCTTATTGACGATATTCAATTTATTGCAGGAAAAGATTCTGTCCAGGAAGAATTTTTCCATACCTTTAATGCGCTTGTATCAAACGGCTCCCAAATTATCCTCACGTCAGACCGACATCCGTCAGAAATCCAAAAACTTGAAGAAAGGCTTCGAAGCCGTTTTGAAGCAGGACTAATAGTCGATATTGCCCCGCCGGATTTTGAATTAAGATGTGCAATCGTTGAAATAAAAGCCAAACAAAAAGGAATGAATATTCCCAGTAACCTTATTTACATGATAGCCGGCAACATTGATACCCCGAGGAAAATCGAGGGTTTTTTAATCAGATTGTTATCAGAATTGTCAATTAAAAAAGCCGTGCTGGATGAAACTCTTATCGAAAGTCTAATCGGGAAGGGGGATCTTTCTGCAAACGGTAGAGTAAAAGCCGCTCCACCCGATGTAATTGCCTCCGTTTTGAAATTCTATTCGCTTAGTAAAAAACAACTGCTTGGGGAAAGTAGGGTTAAACAATTTGCACTCCCCAGACAGCTTTTGATGTATCTTCTTCGAACCGAACTCTCGCTTCCTTATGAAGAGGTAGGCAGGCTTGTTGGTGGAAGGGACCACACAACCGTTATGCATGCTGTGGATAAAATAACACAAATGGCCTCGGGTGATGTGCAAATCCGTGAGGATATTCAGGGGATAAAAAACAGCCTTTGAGGATAAAACCTTTCTTCTGTCCACTTATCCACACATTAAACGGTTTTATCCACATTTTTGTACACATATAGTTACGCACACTATCAACAAAACCGATCGTGCACAAACAAAGCTGTTTATCCACTTATCCACAACCCCTACTACTATTACTACTAATTAATATAGAGGAAAGAAAGTAAATCAAATAATTGGATTTTTTCTATTTTTCGGATATACTCTTTCTCAAATGAAACTTAAGGTTTCCAAAAAGTCTTTCGCTGAAGCATTATCCGTTGCCACACGTTTTACAACATCAAAAGCACAACTGCCAATTTTAGGAAATGTACTTCTCGAGGCAAAAAACAATAAATTAAATATTTCGGCAACAAATCTTGAAATGTCCGTTTCTTTAACAGTTGCTTCGAAAATTGAAAAAGAAGGAATAATTACGGTTCCTTCAAAGATCCTTTATGAAGTAATATCCAACTTAAGTGATGACAGCATAGAGTTATCCGTTGAAAAAGAGCAATTGGTTGTTGATTGTGAAGGCTTCTCATCAAAAATACTGGGAATAAACGCATCGGATTTCCCAAAAGTACCTTCGTCTATGGGCACGTATGTTTTTGAAATAGACCCGGATGTTTTAATGGGGATACTTCCTAAGATTGTGTACTCAATCTCACTTGATGAAACCAGACCTACTCTAACGGGGGCGTTGGTGATATTGGATTCGACAGTACTTTCGATGGTGGCAACGGACGGGTTTAGACTGTCAAAATATTCGACATCTCTAAAGAACAAAGGAAAAGATTTAAAAATAATTCTTCCGAGAGGAATACT
>CAZSNC010000029.1:0-7579 GCA_964608405.1 uncultured Gammaproteobacteria bacterium
TTGCTCAATTTCGCTTTGATTCTTAATCGGTTTGGCAATTTTTTTCAGTTCCAGAACAACTGCCTCAACCGCCTTTTCGATGCCTTTTTTGACGATCATTGGGTTTGCACCAGCGGTAATATTTTTCATTCCGTTTGCGGTAATCGACTGTGCCAAAAGAGTGGCAGTTGTGGTACCATCACCTGCAGCATCATTGGTTTTACTAGCAGCTTCTTTAACCAATTGAGCCCCTATGTTTTCATAAGGATTTTTAAGTTCAATTTCTTTGGCGACAGTTACTCCGTCATGGATGATGCTCGGTGCTCCCCATTTTTTATCCAGTGCGATATTTCTTCCCTTGGGACCCAATGTCGTGACAACCGCTTTTGCAACAATATCAATACCTTTTAATAGGGACTGTCTTGCTTCATCGGAAAATTTAAGTTGTTTAGCCATATATTATTTAGTTATTATTGCCAATATATCATCAAACTTAGCGAATAGATATTCGGTTCCATCAAGTTTTACTTCATTTCCACCCCATTTTTTATAAATAACAGTTTCCCCCACCTCTACAGGCGACTTCCTTTTCGTTCCATTTTCCAATATTTCATCATCACCCACACAAAGAACTCTTCCTTTTTGCGGTTTTTCCGAAACTGAATCCGGAAGATATATCCCTGAAGATGTTACATCCTGTGCTTCTATTGGGATAATTACAACGTATCCTGGAGCGGGTCTGAGATTTAATTTGTCTTTTTGTTTTTTGGTCTTCATGTTAACGCGTTAATTAGCATTCTTTATCCGTGAGTGCTATTTTATTAAAGATGGGAAACTTTTGTCAAGGGTTAAATCCTATTTGCTCTTAATCGGAGACGTTATACGTAACGAGACCTTTTCTTAATTCTTGAATAAGGGCTTTAAAAAATGCGTCGGGTTTTGCTCCTCTTCCCGCAGATGCGGAATCGACCACTTTCTTGTACGCAGAATTGACAACTGAGTTTATTCCGGAAGTTCCATCGTATGTTTTATCCGCCAAATACCAAGATAGCGCAAACGGAGCCTGTGCAACAACAGACCCCAACACTCTGTCGTTAATTAGTTTATCTCTCATACTAATCCTCGGGTAGATCATTGGTTGAATACCAAGTTCCACTGATCTGTCGTGCATTTTAATAAGCGAGTCTTCTTGGCTTAGATATTTCAAAAAATTCCAGGCAAGTGGTTTATTTGACGAATTTTTCCAAACCGACTGTACCCAATATGTTGCATATGATACCTCAGGTTCGTTCGGATCATCTTTCCTCACTTGTGGAGGAATAACTGTTTTGAATTTAAGTGAGGGATTTAACTTTCTAATTTCCGAGGCTGCTTTTGCCGGCCCGAAAAACATCGCCACTTTCCCTTCGGCAAATGCAGTTGTCGAATTAGGAAGAGTGTTGTTCCATAACTTGTGAGTACGGAAAAATTCACCATATGTAACAATGGCTTCATAGGCATTATCCCCATTTGGCGAATAAAGATCAGATTTGTTTTGTAACATTAGAAGTGCAACTATTTCAGGCCAGTAGTCAACGTTATCAGTAAGTCCTACGGAAGCACCCGACTGTAAAATAATATTTTTATCCCCCCTTGTTGTAAGTGACGATGCGACGGCACTAAATTCATCCCACGTGGTAGGAACCGTCTTGCCGGAATATGAAAAGATTTCCTCGTTAATAAATAACGTTAATGAGTCATATTCGAGAGGTATTCCAACAATTCCACCGGTTGTTGACATATTTCTGACAATTACCGGGTAAAAATCCTTCGTATAATCACTTTTTGGGTAAATCGTCTCGGGAACGGAGTCTATTTGCTCCGTAAACATCGGCACCCAACTATTGTGAATCGAGAAAATATCTGGCCCGCTACCATTTTTTAGACTATTTGCCAACCTTTCCCGATAGTCGGTTTCCGATTGCATAACTAATTTAATTTTTGTATTTGGATTGTCTTTGACATAATCATCAACCATACCGCGTAAAACTGTTTCATCTAAACCGAGCACCCACCATACAACTTCACCTTTATTTACCTGAGCCACTCTTCCAAACGGTTTAAATTTCAAATAAATAAATATTGCCGGGATAACAATAATCAGCAAAGACATTAATACCACAAAAAGCCTTGAAGCTTTCTTAAGATTAAAATTTGCCTTTTGTTGATAATGAAACTCTTCTACGCCCGGATTTGATGCTTGGGGGGGCACATTTTGGGGTTGCGAACTTACTACTGGTATAACAACAGTCGTGTTTCCGGTTGGCAAGCCCGTCCTCGCATGTGGAGTGGTGTTTTGTGCTTCTTTGTTAGTTGGATTACTTGCATTTGGTAAATCGCTCATATATCGTTAGTGCAAACAGTCTAATCTTAACATAATTTTAATCCGCTACTCTATATATAATTAAATATAATTGATAATGTAAATACTTTATATAATTGTACTGAAACAATATGAATATATGTTATTGGGGAAAATATCTATTACTTGTACCAGATGCTAACGATATTTCTAAATTATATGAAGGAAAATATTACAATGACCAAACCTAAAGCTAATAATATTGTAAAGACGGTAAACAGATATAAGCTGCTGAGAATGTATCTTATACTACCCCTTTTTTTGGTGATGTCGGTTATTATTGCCGCGGAGACCGCCATACGCCTTTACTACAAAGAAAGAATCTCAAACGGTGTATTTTTAAACAATACAAATGTTTCGGGATTAACCAAAGATGAATTTAATAATGTTTTGGATAACAGTGAAAAAGGATTTGACAAGTTAACACTTAAAATAAACGGTTTTGAATATCAGATGTTGTTGTCCGATATTGGTTATTCAATAGACGGCGAATCAAGTTGGAATGAAACCTACAAACTTAAGAAAAACTACACTGACACACCTTATTTATTATCTCTTTTTTTATTTTTTCAAAGAGTCAGTGCACTAAAAAATATTTCGTATAACCAGCAAGATCTCGCGTCAGAATTAGAAAAAATTACATCCGTTTATTCAAATAGCCCGATTTTTGAGACAATATCGCTGTCAAAAGACGGGGTTGTGGTTTCACCTGGTAAAGACGGCGCTACAATTGACAGCGAACTCTTGAAAAATGACGTTATTGATGCGATCTATTCTCAGAAATCGGTAACCAACATTAATCTAAAACAGGTGTCTGCTGCCATTCCGCCAACACAAAAAGACACTCTTGTTAAGAAAGCTTACGCTTTAGTCGGTAAAAAAATGATTATTGCACTCGACAAGGATCTATTTGAGATTGACGATAAGACACTAATATCAACACTTAACGACAGAGTTGAAAACAACTTCGAAAATATTAATAAACTTGTTGACGATGTTGCCACAGCCTTTGACAGAGATGCGAAAAATTCGACCTTTATTTTTGAAGAAGGCAGGGTCTTAGAGTTTGTGCCCTCTGAAGACGGGATTTTAACTGATAGAAATTTACTAAAAAGTGAGATCTCTCAGAAAATAACCGAGTTGGCAAACTCTGAAAATGACGATGCAACGATTCAGCTTCCACATAAAAAGACCGTCCCCGAAATAACAACAGCAAGTATCAACAACCTTGGAATAAAGGAGAAAATCGGTACGGGACACTCGACGTTTAGGGGCTCGATAACGTCAAGAATTCATAATATAAAACTTGCTTCTTCAAAATTTAACGGTGTATTAATTGCCCCCGGAGAGACTCTCTCGTTTAATAAAACTCTGGGGGATGTTTCAAAGGTTACGGGATACCAACAGGCATATATTATTAAAGATGGACAGACCGTTCTTGGCGACGGAGGTGGCGTTTGCCAGGTTTCGACAACTTTCTTTAGGGCTGCGCTTAATGCAGGGCTCCCAATAACTGAAAGAAGAGGTCATTCATACAGAGTGTCTTACTATGAACAGGGATTTTCTCCCGGACTTGACGCGACCGTTTTTGACCCCACAACCGATTTAAAAATTAAAAACGACACACAAAACTACATTTTAGTCCAGACAATTTTTAACGAAAAAGAATACAAACTTACATTTAATCTTTACGGAACCGGTGACGGACGAATCTCCGTTGTCGGAAAACCTATTATCAAAGAGGTATCCCCCCCACCGGAAGATTTGTATATCGACGACCCGACGTTAAAAAATGGTGTTGTAAAACAGATTGATTATAAAGCGTGGGGCGCCAAAGTATATTTTAATTACAGGGTTGAAAAAGACGGTGCGGTTTTATTTGAAAAGATATTCTATTCCAACTATCAGCCATGGCAGGCAAAATTCCTTCGCGGCACTGCCCCTTAATAATTTAAACAAATTACCTTTAAGGTTATATAATATCCCCATGAGAATTATTAAAGAAAGTGATATATCAATTGATGATGTCGTATCGGTATTGCAAAAAGGCGGACTCGTTGTTTTTCCTACAGAAACATTATATGGAATTGGGGCAGATGCGACAAACGCCAATGCAGTTCAAAAACTTAACCGCTATAAAAAACGTCCGGCTGGTAAACCCTACTCTATTGCTGTTTGTGATATCAGTATGGCACGTGATTATGTAACCCTTAATAAATCGGCCGTTAATATTTACAATACATTCTTACCGGGACCTATTACAGTAATTTCAAAAGGAAAACATAAAGTTGCTCCCGGAGTTGAATCGGAGGCGGGAACACTGGGAATCAGAATTCCAAATTATGATTTTGTTATTAAATTAGTTAAGTCATTCGGAAAACCCATTACTGCAACGTCCGCAAATGCCAGCTATAAGAAAAGGCCTTATAAAATATCCGACATCTTAGAAAATATTTCAAAAAAACAAATGGCGTTAATTGACTTAATTATTGACGCGGGAGAACTTCCTCATAACGATCCATCTACTGTTGTTGACACCACATACGATAATCCTGCGGTTCTAAGACAGGGAAATATCATGCTGACAGATAAAAACGAAATTCTTTCGAGATCTGTACAAGAGACAGAAAATTGCGCAAAGGAGCTGTGGCAAAAATACGAATATTATTATGGTGAAAGAGCGATTGTGTTTGCGCTTATTGGTGAAATGGGCAGTGGAAAAACAATATTTACAAAAGGATTAGCCAAAGCAATGGGAATAAAGGAGGTTGTCACCTCCCCCACATACAACCTTATTAACAGTTATTATTATAAAAAAGATTTTCCTCATCTCACCCACATAGATGTCTGGAGAATAAAGGACTATGAAGAAGTGGAAGATATTGGTCTACAAAGAGAAATTTCAGACAGATCGGTTATAGCAATCGAATGGGCAGACAAGGTTTCAAAAAATATCCGAAAATTCAACGAGGAAGCGGTTATTATCTGGGTAAAAATCGAGGCTCCTTTAAAGGGCGGAGAAAACGACAGGATGATTTCTTGGGGTATAACTAATTAAACTAAAATATATAACATAATTGTCAATTGTTTTTAAATTTTATGTCTAAAACAAACCTTCATATTATACTTTCCGTTGACACCAGTTGTGACGAAACTTCGGCTGCCGTCACAAAGGGTTTATCAATCCTTTCCAATGTTGTCTGGTCACAATCAAAAATTCACTCACAATACGGTGGTGTCGTTCCAAGCACCGCAAAACGTGAACATGAAAGAAAAATTAAATGGGTTGTTGATAAAGCCGTAAACACGGCAGATATTAGATATGACAAAATTGATGCGTTTGCCGTCACCGTTGGTCCAGGGTTGGCAATTGCACTGGGCGTAGGAATCAACCACATAAAACAGTTAAGTATAAAATATCAAAAACCATTAATTGCAATAAACCATTTAGAAGGACACCTACTGAGTCCACTTGCTAATACAGATGTCGACAAGGTCCGTTATTTATTTCCCACACTTGGTGTTGTTGTGTCAGGAGGAAATACACAAATTATTTATATGGAAAAAATTGGCAAATATAAAACCATTGCGCAGACAATAGACGATGCTTTGGGAGAGTCTTTAGATAAATCTGCAAGACTTTTAGGTCTTGGCTATCCCGGGGGGTCCATACTTGAGAAATTTGCACTACTCGGAGATCCAAAAAAATTTATTTTACCCATCCCCATGTTGGGACGTGAAAAAGAATTGTCTTTCAGCTACTCCGGTTTAAAGACTTCTTTCTTAAGGCTTTATAACGATCTCCAAACAAAAAATTTGCTGACAAAACAAACCATATACGACCTTGCTGCTTCTTACCAAAACACCGCTTTTGAACATTTTATTAGAATTCTTCGTTATGTTTTGATTAACCAAAAAACCTCGATGGTTAAAAATTTATTTGTTGGAGGAGGTGTTGCGGCAAATGTTCAACTGAGAAGTCAAATTAGGCTGTTGTGTAAAGAGTATTCTATTACCCCCCTCTTTCCATACAGCAAGAAGCTCTATGGCGACAATGCATCAATGGTTGGCGTTTCAGCATTTTTTAAATATTTAAATAATGATTTTATAAATCCTGAGAAAATAGATCGATTGCCGAATTTAAAAGTTGACAGTACATTATGAAAAAATTAATTCTTTTTGACATCGATAGAACATTAATCGACACTGGTAAATTGAGTCGTAATTTAAGTAACGTTCTACACAAAAAATGTAATGTTTCACTTGACAATTTCTTAATAGTAAAAGATGAATATAAAAACGGTCTATCTTCTACCACAGATTTCAGTCCACAAAAATTTTGTCGTTTGTTAAGTATTAAATTCAATACTGACTACAAAGAATTGCTACGTTCTTATTATCATGAACCTCTCGTCTATCAAGGCATATTATATCCCGATACAATTCCGGCACTTCAACGTCTTTCAAAGGATTATAATCTTGGTATATTTTCGGAAGGGTTTTATAGGTTTCAAATAACAAAATTGAAATTTACTAAAATACTTCAATATTTTGACAAACGTTACGTTTATATATTAAGAAGAAAAACCACTAAATTATCATTGGAAAAATTGCCACATAATTGTACCATCATAGACGATAATACAAACGTTATTAATAAACTAACTTCAAAGAAGGACATAAAAAGCGTTTTAATATCAAGGGGTACTAAAGAAAAACAAAACGGCATAATTTTAAACTTGTTGGAGATGTAATGATTAAATTTGCGAGTATTCACAAAGTTTTCGCGTAACACGTTTCGTACACACCTCGTTTGAGGACCTAACACACAACACCTCACGTATCCTTATTTACAAGTATTTATATTAAACACTTCAGTGATTTTAACAACTCTGGTGATAGAGTCTTTAAATGGATGTACCAACTCTAATCATATGTGGTGATAAAATAATATTAAGATTGGAGTGTGTGGTTTTTCCATAGTATAAAAAATAAGCAACACTCTCACTCTCTGCAGAAATAAAATTTGGTGGTAAAATAACAAATTAGTTTAAAGAAAAGTCCAAGTCGAAGAAGTTAAGATATGGATAAAACATACGACCCGATTAAATACGAGGCAGATATTTATTCGATGTGGGAAAAAACCGGTGTGTTTACCCCAAAAATAGATAAAAAGAAAAAACCCTTCACAATAATTCT
>CAZSNC010000030.1:0-7535 GCA_964608405.1 uncultured Gammaproteobacteria bacterium
CATGCTTTTGAAATAGATTTGGAAGTTTTAGTAGGAATGCTTCCTAAGATTGTGTACTCAATCTCACTTGATGAAACCAGGCCTACTCTAACGGGAGCGTTGGTGATATTAGATGCAACAGTACTTTCGATGGTGGCAACGGACGGGTTTAGACTGTCGAAATATTCGATATCTCTAAAGAACAAAGGAAAAGATTTAAAAATAATTCTTCCGAGAGGAATACTTTCAGAATTGGGAAGAATCAAGGGTGGTCAAAAAATTCTATTTGAATATAAGAAGGAGGATAAACAGGTTGTTTTTCAAATAGGGGACGTATTTCTTTCATCAAGAGTGATAGAAGGGGATTTCCCTGATTATGGCAAAATAATTCCGTCTTCATCAAAGCTGAAAATTAGCGTTGATAGAGATGATTTATTGCAAGCGGTAAAGTTGGCGGGAGTATTTGCAAGAACCGCCTCGAATGTTGTTAATTTTATAGTGAAAGAAAAGACCCTGAAATTAGTTGCAGAAAGTTCCCAATCAGGCAGCCAGGAAAACAGTGTCGATGTAAAGGTGGATATGGAATCGGAGGATGTTTTGGGAGAGAAGGGAGAGTTTGTAATTGCCTTTAATTGTGAGTTTGTTGAAAACTATTTAAATTCGATTGATGGAAAAAATATAGAACTTGGTTTTAATGATGCAAATTCGCCGGGAATGTTTTTGGATACAGAAGATAAAAACCTAATTCATTTAATCATGCCTGTAAGGCTTCAAAGCTAATACTCTCCACCTTTGGAAGACATTTCTATGAAAGTTATTCCTTTTTCTGAATAAAAAGCCATTTTACCTGGATTTAGGGATAATAACCAAACGCGTCCTGAGTTTTCGGAAAAAGCAATTACGTTTTTACTTTGATTTATTGACAGTGGTATGTTTGTATTTATTTTACCAGCAATAGGCATCGAACTTGTTAAATACTCAATTTTTCCTGAAATATTATATTTCCAAAAATAGTCGCTTTGTTTACCTTTTGAGTCAATACGGGTTTCAATAACAACAACATTTTTATCGTCAATCCAGCTTGCTATATATTTTGATTTGGGGTTTGAATAAATCGTATTTGATATTCCTGAGTTATCAATAAGATTTAAAGCACCGTTTTGCTCGACCAAAAGAAGGTCTGCATTAGGAGAAATTGAAATAAACGCGGTCGGAATTTCCGATTCAAACGAACCCTGTTCTTCAAGTTTGTTGTTAAATATTTTAATAGAATACATCTTAGGTTGGACGGTCGTTGCTGCAATGTAATTTGAGGATTTTGCCCATTCGCACTTAGACAGGTTTGCACCGACATTTTTTTCCCCTACACTAAAATCTGTCGAATTATATATATATATCGTTGAACCTTTACAATCAACAATATATGTACCATCTGGGCTTATTTTTGGATATGCAAAATCCCCCTGCATCACCCGTTGGGTGTTTGATGTAAGGTTGAAAACAACCCATTCTTTTAGATTGAAATATACGGCCTTTCCATTTTCACTGAATGATATGTATGTAATAGAATCTTTACCTACATAGGAATTGTTTCCGGCATCAAGAAAACCCGAGGTGTTTGAATAGTATAATTTATCTCCTATCCATGTTGTTCCGTTTACAGGACTTTTTGAGTTGGTTAACTGATTGAGAAAAAAAGATGCGCCTGGGGTAGGAGTGATAAGTGTTCTTGTTGGGGTAGGCGTAATGGTTTGTGTTTTTTCTTCTTTGCCTTTATTTAAAATAATAATCAATAATGCCATTAGTAGAATAAGTGAAACTACAACACCTGTTTTATGTTGTTTGATAAATATTGCTATGTTGTTTATAAATCCACTTCTATTTTTTTGTTCCTCCATGTTAATTATTATTATACGAGAAATGCATGTAGTCACGGGGGTTTGTCCAGAAACCACCCCAATACCAGTTAATGTTTCTAAATGTGTTAACAACAGTACCTGAAGAGGTAATTGTCCCAGTTGCGGACGGATTGTAGGTTGCCCCCGATGGGAGAGTATTTCCATCCGATATATAAGGATTTTGTCGTGGATTTATATCGATTGCTCTCCCATAAGAGTGTGGTGTTTCTGTATAGTCACATGGAGGGGTTTCTCCCGCAAGACACCGACAGTTAAATGCAGATGTATTGTTGTCCTCCATTGAGAGACGGTCGCTCTCGGCCATTCCTTGTGAATAATAGCTGTCTATCAACACCATTTTATTTATTGGAAAGTGATTGGTGCACAAGTTTCTCATGGTGGATGCGATTGCGGCCGCATCTTGACTATTGACTATCAGCTCGCCATTATCGTGGCGTTGGTTGTCATATCCCCAGTAGCTTACACGTAAATACCTCAAATCTTCTATAGCAACAGGACATCCTGGTTTCCATGAATTGTTTTCGATTCTGCTTCTAATCTGTGGAGAAATCTCCTGTATTGAAGCCTGGCATAAAGGATCTATTCCGGACCCGCCACCACAAGTGTTAAAAGTATCATTTGGGCACTCCTGTCGAATTCTAGGAATAAAATAATCCTGCAAAAACTCTTCGCCTGGGTCTATTTTTCCACCACTGTCGGGAACTTGGTAATGACCATATATTTGACACCATGGTATGTTGTACTGTTCCATCAGTACACAAGTGGCTTCAATCGCGCGATCTGTCTCAGGCATACAAGGGTGGGGTGGTTCGGAATCAAAGGCAAGGGAGTTTCTGGGGTCACATTCAGACAGTGCGAAGTTACAGCTTCCTGCACAACCACCAGCCATTTCATTATTAATGGAATATATGTTCCAGGAGTTTGCACACCATGGGTATTCAACAGAGTTTTCGTAAAAAGGTTGCATTAAGTAAACATCATTTGTATCGGTCGCGACCTGGCAGGCAAGATCACGACTTTGCAACGTGCTGAATGTGGCTGAATTTCCCTGGGCATTATCATAACCAGCACTCCAGTGCATTACTATCATGGTCGGAATAATACACAAACCGTTTCCCCTAGGCCCTGTGCCTATAGGCAATAGATTGCTTATTGCACCCATACCAATTCTTGAGGCGAGTGTGCTTGTAATTTGGGAAGACTCCGGAGGGCATGCAACAACAATTCCCCCCGAAGGTGGAAGAGTGGAAGTGCCTCTTTCCGAAACTTCACCTGGAGGGACCATGTACGCACCCGAATTGATTATGAAAAGAATAAACGCAACAAAAACTATAAAACCAGCTGTCCAAAGAAGTATTGTAATAAGTAAGGCAAAAAGCCATGCAAGTGCCGCTACAACAGCAGCTGCAGTACCAACTACAGCAAGACCAATTTTTGCAAGTAAGGGTGCCATTGAAGCCCCAAGTTTGGTTAACCCTCTTTTAACCGCTTTCTTTGTGGCCGTCTGGGTGTTTTTAAATGCTTTTGATACAAGGCGTTTTCCTGCGTCGGTAAGAGCATCTTCTACTTGAGACTTAATATTCTCTTGTTCGGTTTTTTCTTTTTCTTCTTCTTCCTCTTGGCGGTCGTATTCATTCATGGTTTTTTATTTGGAAACAGGTTTTTGAGTATCGTTTGCAATAATTTCTTTAGTTGAAGTATTTTTTGTCTGTTCCTCTTCTGCTTTTCTTTTTAAAACATCTTGTGGCCTGGTTGAAATAAGTTTATGCTCCTCCGGTGATGCTACGATGTAAATAGGGACGTGATGGTTGCCTGCAAAGAAAATTCCTTCTCCGAGATTAGCCCCCAGTAGTAATTGTTTTTCTCCTTGGGAAAGAAAAAAGATTTCTCCGACGCGTTCTATTGCAGCAGGTGACTGCTTGAGAAGCAGTCTAAGGGCAGAGTTTGTCACAATAGCTCTTCCTATGTCTTGTGTTAAGAAATCCTCGACATCCTGAGTAATAGTTGTTAGTCCCAAGAAATATTTTCTTGCTCTTTTTACAATCGACCACATAAACTGAGCCGAGTCGGGATATCGCATCATGAGCCAAGCCTCATCAACAACCAGGAGTCTCTTTTTAAGATCTCTTTTGACTTTTGTCCAAATAAACTCAAGGATGATAAACATGGCAATCGGTCTTAAAGAATCCTGGATTTCCCTGACGGAAAAGACAGTGAAGGGGTTGTTGATCTCGATGTTTGTATGCTGGTCAAAGATTCCGACAAAACTTCCTTTTACAAATTTTTCAATTCTTGCGGCAAGATCCATTGCGGCATCCGTTTCCATACCGATTAAAGTTTTGTAAAGATCTTCCATAAGAGGGGGTTCTTTCTTTTGTGTCTCAGGGTCTTGAGTTATTCCTTTTCCGCGGTATGTTTCAATAAGTGCGTGGTCAAGAAGCGCTTCCTGCATCGGATTGAGCTGTCCCATAATTACTTTAAATAAGGCATGTAGAGAAAGAATCTTTAAACCCAGCTGGTTTTCCCCCTCTTCATATATTTGGGAAAGGTCAAATGGATTTACTTTTGAAGGTGAGTTGTATGAGAAAGTAATGTATTCTCCGCCCACTGCCTCACAAAGATTTTTATACTCCGCTTCCGGATCGATGATAATTACCTCCGTTCCCATCATTAAAGATCGCAGAGACTCAAGTTTTACGAAATAACTTTTTCCTGCACCCGAGGTTGCAAATATTGCCATATTAGAGTTTTCCATCGAGAAACGATCAAAAATAATGAAAGAGTCGTTAAGGGGATTAATTCCGTACAAAACACCACTGTCGGATGAAAGTTCGGCAGAAGTAAGCGGGAAGGTTGTTGAAAGAGAAGTTGTATCCATGTTTCTGGTAATGGACAGCCGATCCATTGCAAAGGGGAGTGTTGAGTAAAACCCGTTTTCCATGTCGAGGGTTGTGGTTTGGGAGGATACCATCAAAGACCCAAGCGTTGCCTGCACCTGCTTCGTGACATCATTTAAATCCTCCAAATCTCTTGCCGGAATAGTGATGTAAAACGCAAATTCAAAGAAATGTTCAGCACCTTTAACAAGCTCATCCTGTAAGACAACCGCATCGTCAAGTTTTGCCTGGGTAGTTGCGTTTACAATACGGCCTCTTTCAAGATCGGTTGCAATTTCTGCTTCCATCTCGGCAATCTTATGTCTTAAATCTTCGAGCACGCCCTTCACTTCAACAGGATAAATGTAAAAAGAAATATCCAAAGAGCTGTCAAAATTAATGACCTGCTCAAGCCATCCCGGGGAAACAAAACGCGGGTATCCCGAAATAAACAGGGTTCGGAAGTAAACACCATTTATTTTTATGTAATCAAAATCAATCTCGATGGTTTTTGGTGCAACGGCATCTAAAACAGATGTTCCATCGGCAATGGCTTTGTTCGGATCAATTATATCCGGCTTGGTACTTCCTTGTTTGGCAATGAGATCAATGTCTTCCTCATCAAGTCCTGCCCGTGCAACAATTTTGGGTTGCTTTTGCTCCTGTGTTGATGGGGCGGCCGAATCCTTTACGGCTTTGGGGTTGGCGGTGTTGTTGCCGGACGGCACTATGGTACTACCTGTTTGATTTTTATCTTTTTTAAACAATTCTTTTAATTTCATTTTAAATAAAAACTATAAATATTATGTTAATCCCGGCCTTTGTCTTTTGTGCGGCGGAATGGGATTATAGGTATGGTAAAACAACTCAACCAGCTCGGGGGTCGTTAATTGTCTCAAGTCAACCCCAAGCCTTCTTGCTTGCCTAATGAGATGGTCTCGTTTTGGGTAAAGCGAGACACGTGCCTTCTTCAATACGTAACTTTTCGGAAACGGAATACTTGCCTTTTTCTGTCCAAGCATCGAGACTGATTTGGGAAGCCCTAACTCAACTCTTGAAAATGGAATCACCATATAGAAGCTTTTGCTTAATACGTTTTTCTTTTTTACCGATTCAACGATGAATTTTTGGTAATCGTTCATTAAAACCATGAGTTTCGGATTGGAAATATTTTTCTTCTTTTCGTCAAGAAATCTTATGTAATTTCCAATATCCTTTCTTTGGGACCGTACCATAATCTGAACAGGAAAGTTAAATGAATTGAGAAGCCCTGCATAGGATGCAATAACAGCCTCCTGCTCCATTTCATTAAGAAGTCCGAAGTTAAGAGAGGTTGTTTCGATAATGAGAGCAGCGTTGCCATCTTTAAAAAGAACAATATCGTGAATTATATCGGCGATTGGTATACGATCCTGTGTCGTGTCGTAAAGCGGTTTGTCCGGTGTTGAAAGAAATGGTAATTTCATAGTTTAAAATCTTTTAAAAACTCTTCATTAGGATTTGTCTTAACAGGTATGTCTTCTGCAAGCTTTTCGCCGCCTTTAGTTGACCATATGGCAATCGGAGGGATAATTTTATCTTCAACCTTCAGTTTATAGGGTTCAAACTCATATCCCTCTTTTTCTAACTGGATAATATAATCCCCTGCAATTAGCGGGGTGGCAATCATAAAATGCCCCAACCTATTACTTCGAAGGGCGCGTACGGGTCTGCCGTCGGGATCTTTAATTTCCAATATGGCACCCTCAATTATTTGTCCAAATTTATCGAGCACCTGTCCGACAACAACATTCTCTCTTGTTGCTGGAAGAGGAGGCATGACGTCTTTTGAAAACTGAGAAGATACATCTTTTTGAGCATCAACTTTCTGGTAAGCAAAAGGAGAAACCCCTTGTGTTGTCATGGTGTTTGTGGGGGTGGTTGTTGATTGTGTTTGTGGAACGCCGAAGCCGGATGGATTGGAAACCCCAACAGGTTTTATTCCCGGAACAACAACGGTAGGTTGTTCGGGTTTTTTCACAACAGGCATTACGGGGTAAGTATTAATTGGTTGCTGTATGGAAACGGGAGCTATTGGAGCAGTTGTTGTTGGAGGCGGAGCATATGTGTGAACCGGTGTTGTGGAGATAACGACAGTTGTATTTGGTGCAATAAAGCTTTGGGTTAGTTTTGTAAGGAAGGTCTTTTCCTTTTCCTCAAGTTTGTTGGTGTCGGCACTTTGTTTGACAACAGGCTGAAGGAGTTCGTCAACCTTTTCTTTCTTTTCGGCAATTTTGATTGAAGCGGGTTGGTTTGCTGTTTCTTCAGGGATAAAATAATCAACTGGCTTAACGGATTTATTCCAGACAAAATAGGTGGGTGAATAAATTGATCTGAAAAAGACCAAAATCCAGGTACTTAAAGGCCTGTCCTGAATCGGCAAGAATGCAAGTGCAACACCAAAAAGAAAAGAGATAACAATCAAAGGCCATTTAATGAAAGGATGAAGTGGAGTTGAATATAAAAGAAGTGATATCAAAGCCCCCCCTGCAAGTTGGGTAAACTGCTTAAGGGTCATGTCGCCGACAAGCTTGAATTGATATGACGCAATCTGTTGTGGAATAGGATGCTGCTCCATAGTTTAAATGTACTCTATGAAACGATTTTTTCAATGAGCGGCGTTTTTCACAAAGCCACTATTAATGTTCATAAACTTGTCTTTTGCTGAATAAACGATAGAATTGGGGTATAATTTATGTTAGAAAGAAATATGGGAGAGTTT
>CAZSNC010000031.1:0-7480 GCA_964608405.1 uncultured Gammaproteobacteria bacterium
CCCTCCATAGCAGTTATATATTAATTATTATTTACAATCGTAAAATATTCAATGTCATTACAATACAATATTTGAAATGTTGTAATTCGACTCGTTCAATCACTTAATATAGGAGCTCGTATTAAGGGAGAAATGGCTACACCCAACTCCATCAATGTTTTCCATACGCATAATTTATGGTTCTAATATCCTCGGCAATATTTGCCATATAACCTACAATCCTGGAAAAACCTTCATTTAAAACCAGTTGGAAATAACTTCCCGGCACGGTCATATTTTTTATTTTCTCTTTTTCAAATGCCTGAAACCAAGCCAAATACTCCCCTGCTTTATCGATATTCAAAGTCTCCAATTGCTCTTTCAACAAATTAAACTTTTTTGATATTTCCGAAAACATATTCACTTCCTTGTCGGTTAATTTGATAACGCTTCCGTTCTTACAAGTCAAAAAATGTCTGGTGATGCGCACAATGCAATCGGACATCTTTTCTAGTTTAAAACTGACCATCTCGTAACAATGGAGCTCTGCCAAAGACAGGTCGACTTGCGTATTTACCATATCTGTAATCCATCTGTTAAACTCCCTTAAAATACTCAAGTAAAGTCTAACCACCTCATCATCCCTTTCGATCACATCCAAGGCCAAGTCACGGTTTCCTTGGTTGATATACAAAGCCGTATCTTCAAACATCGACCTTGTTATATTTACCATCCGAACCACTCTTTCCACAACATCTACCCTACTTTCTCCAACAACTCTTTTAAGGATAATTGTGTTGTCTGAACTCTCCAAGTAATCAAAACCCATTAGTTTCCCCACAATCCTTCTGATCCAACGTTTTGTAAGATAGGTAACTTTTGCACATTCGATATTAATTTGTGAAACCCCGGCAATATAAAGGCCGAATATTTGTTGTTCGACATCAACCTCGTCTATATCATCGGCAATCCTTACATAATGAATTTTTGGTTTTACGGCATGAGACGGCACATCGATTACAAGCTTCCCGTCTTTTTGATAATAAATTTCAACCGAATCTTTCTCTTTAAGTTTAAAACTTTTAACCCATTCCTTGGGTAAGGTCATTGTCAAACTCTTTCCTCCGGTTTTTTGCAATCTACGTTGCATATATATATAAATATATATTATATGTCAAATATATAATAGTCCGTAATTATGGGATAATATAATGACAGGAAGAACGACATGTACACGAGAATTACCTATTTACACATTATGTCCCAGAGACTATTACTCAAGAGGTAGCCTTATGGAACGTATCAAAAGAAATCCAAGAGTTGATAACGATACGGTTGTATCCCTTGTTAATACCTACTTAAAAGCGCGAGAAGAAGTCAAGGTTGCAATTTCCCAATACCGTTCGGAAATAACGGTTAATGTTGATCGTAGCGGCCGTCCGTTTAAAATCGTCCACGCGGGAGACACCCATTTTGGACATGACCACTCCAACCCAGACGGACTACCCGAGGCTATAAGAGAATCAGAAGGTAGCATCCTTGCATTGCACGGCAATATTATCGATTCGGTATCTCCAAAATTTATCAGCACAAACACAATTAAAGTCACACTCGATCTTGATGAACAGACAAATGTCGTTTCAAGATTACTGGCAGATAAAGACAGAAACAGGCAGGTTATTCCCATAACCGGACACAGATGTCACGAAGGATGGTCCGTTAAAAACGCAACCCACGACCCGGCAAAAGATATTGTCAGTAGAGATACCCCTATTCTTTGGCAGGGAGGGCAAATAGTGTTTACAAGAAACGGAGTCCGATTGGGTAGTGTTGAGCTTTATCACAACCCTGGCGGCGGTGCCACTAAACAAAGTCCCGAAGGTGCATTAAGAAGAAGGTATAGGGAAACTCCTGCGGACGATCCGGATAGACCTACAACACTTGTCAGTGGACATACACACCAGTTGGTTGCTGGACAGGATTGTGTTCATGTACCAAACGATGGAGATACTATCACAAGCTATGGCATTACGGGAACCTCCAAGGGTACAAAAGAAAAACCGGACACATTTCTCATTTCGCTCGGTGTTCCTCCAAGAAACCAACCCGCCGATGCAGGTAGCGGTCTTGTAACAATCTGGGAACAATCCGGAAATACAAAAAACAAACTCGATTGCTACCCTGTTGCGGGTTACCAAAGAGCAAGAATATTATTTGATGCCAAAACGCTATATTTCGACATCAGTAAAAACGATGCGGAGGAAGATCTGCAAAACCAAATCGAAAGATCGGGAAGGTTTAAACAGCCAGAAACAAGATTGGACAAAAGACAATCGAGAGAAAGGGGAAAAGATTCCGCTTCAGTTTCCGAAGGAAAAAACCCGATTTATAAAAGACTGCAATACGAAATCGACTCCAATCTCCCAATGATATTTCACTTTATTGGAAATACTAGATTCGGATCAACAACCCTTATGAGGAAACCCCTTGAAAAAATAATGGACGAAATTAACGATAATCCTTGGGCTTTTTTCACCCTTACAAGACGATTAATAAATACCGACATCCCCGATCGGACGGACCGTAAAGAGGTTCTTGATGCTATGGCAGCATTTTTTGGAAGAGGTCGAAGAAGACCGCTCGGCATAATGATAACTGACACGTTGACAGAAAAAAAATGGGTTAAGGATATCAAATCCGGCAGTAAGAATGATATGGAGGTGAGTAAGGGATTCTACCCCGGTGATTATCTTTTTAGGGAAACCGATTTAGAAGGCACCCCCCTGATTGCGCCAGAGTCGGAAATGGTTATAAAGACAAAAGATGTTAAATATAGTCTCATGTTAAGAGATAAGCTTAGCCATTTCACTTCACTGATTAATCCTGATCACGGACTTACAAGAATTCAGGAAATATGGGGTTCAAGGTCAGATGCGTTTATTGGCGGACATACGGAAGTTGTCGGGTGGAGAACTTGGATGAGATCATGGGGACAGTTGGAATGTGTCATTCCCGGAGGATATTCGGAATACATCGAAAAAGGTGTCGGAAACAGAGTTGATTATCCACTTGGAGGACAGGGGTTAATTCTTTTCCCAGACAGAAAACTTTTATATAGCTTCGCCGACGCCGGACAGGGAGAGGAAATGCACCATGCGCTATGGTTCTATTCCGCACTTGACCAACTCGGTATTTTGGACAGAACAAAAGACAAACTCAAACCAAAATCCCGCTAATTCGGATCTTTCAAACCCGGTCTTTTCCCCTTGGAATATAACCTGCTTCGTGCAAAAATAGGCAATATGGTCAGATATAAAGAATATGTTAAAAAGATGATTGATGAAAATCGGGATCTTTTTGATGAATTTCGTGTAATACACGATAAATACTCATTGGAAAACGAAAAACACCAATCGGAATTAAACCGTATTGGTGAAAAGGTTCAGGAAGTAATCAAGGAGTACGAAAACCGTGTATGTGCAAATACCGAACGGAGTTTCTCCCAATATTCCGCAAACCTGGCTGAAAAATTTCAAAATGAAATACGCGGCATTTTCCCGATGATTGACTTTATCGGTGTAAAAGTTACCTCCACACGGACGGTAAAATCTCCCGATGCGTTTGTGATTAAGAAATTGCTGTAAGGGATAAGTGGGTTTAATTTCAAGGAAGCTTGCCGTAAACTTTTAATTAATATCAATATGTATAAAATACTTAAAAATTTTTATTCGTTTGTTTTTAAAAAGAAAGGGTGGGCAATTGTTTTTGTTACACTCATCATTGTCTCCCCCATTGTCGACAGTATCTCGACATACTTTATCAAATTATTTGTCGATACAATTCCAACTTTTAACGAAAGTTTGATACTGAAAATCCTCGTTATTTTTATGTTGTTTCGCCTTGCCGCAATGGTCATCAATACCGCCATGCACCAGGTCGGAGATATCCTAGGCGTTGATGCAAGTGCCAACACGATGTCAACAATCTTCCACCATATACACAAATTAGACTTTGCATTTCACAGTTCAAAATCTTCTGGCTCGTTAATTAGTGCGTTTAAAAGAGGAGACGGAGCTTTTTGGAATCTTTTTTTCTCAATCCATTTCAGAATTGTTGACGTGTTGGTACGTTTCTTTGTACTTTTGTACTTTTTCAAGAACCTTAATCTGCAAATATTTTTTGCGGTCATTATTACCTTTGTCCTTACGCTTCTTGTAACGGGCGTATTTATCAAATTCAATATCGCAACAAGGCGTAAAGCCAATGAACGCGAAGACGAGATATCGGGAGTAATAGTTGACAATATGATTAATTTCGAAACTGTAAAGTTATTCGCCAAAGAGAATTGGGAACAAAGCCGTCTTAATCAAATCCAGGTACTTTGGAAAAAAGCCATCTGGAAATATATCTTCACTTTCAGAGGATTTGACCTCACCATGGGTGTTCTTATTAACACCAGTTTATTTTTCATCATTTTACACTCCCTAAAACTTACTATTTCGGGAGTATTTTCGGTTGGTGATTTTGTCCTTGTGGTGGCATTTTTACAAAGTTTTTTCCCGCAACTGTTTGAACTTGTTTGGGGATTTCGTGATATCGCAAAAAGTTACACCGATATGCAGAGATATTTCACCTTACTTGATAATAAAATTGAAATCCTCGACCCCGTTAAGCCCATTAAGGTCAAAAACATAAAAGGCGAAATCGATTTTAAGAATGTCAGTTTTGCATACGATAAAAATAAAAACAAAGCCCTGAAAGAAATCAGTCTAAAAATCAGGCAGGGACAATCCGTCGCATTAATCGGAAGATCGGGTGCCGGTAAAACATCCTTTACTAAACTCCTGCTTCGTTTTTTTGATCCTGACCACGGGGTAATTACTGTTGACGGGATTGACATCAAAAAATTTACAAAATCCCAACTGAGAAGTTATTTCGGTGTAGTTCCCCAGGAACCGGTTCTTTTTAATAACACAATCGGTTACAACATTAAATATGCAAAACCGAACGCTTCCGATGCCGAAGTAAAAGCGGCGTCCAAAATTGCCAACATTTACGACTTCATACAAACCCTTCCCGACGGCTTCGAAACACAAGTTGGAGAACGCGGAATCAAGCTCTCCGGCGGTCAAAAGCAACGCCTGGCTATTGCCAGAATGATTCTTTCCGATCCGAAAATCATTATTTTTGACGAAGCAACATCTCAGCTGGATTCGGAATCGGAAAAATTAATCCAGGAAGCATTCTGGAAAGCCTCCTACGGAAAAACTGTCATTATAATCGCCCACAGGCTTTCAACAATCCAAAAAGCCGACAAGATTATTGTTCTTGAAAAAGGGAGAGTTGTTGAAGAAGGCTCACATAAAGACCTTCTTTCAAGAAAAGACAGTCTCTATTCGCACTTTTGGAATCTTCAATTAAAATCCGAGTAAGGGGCGTGTTTACTTAAGGTGAACATCAAAATCCAAATTGGGGGGAAGAAGTATCTGTTCTTCAAGTGTCGTGTTTTTCACTTCATTTCCCAAGACATTTATTCCCTCGTCTATCTTTTTGAAATTTGTGTCCTGTGCATAAATTGACGGTTTGTACTTCTGGTAGGGTGAATAGGTTGGAGTCGGTTCATTAACTAAAATATTTGTAATTCTTACAGGAGACTTTCTGATAAACCTTACATATAAAGCACCGACGATCGCAAATACCATTAACAGAAGAAGCAGAAGTTTTACTACTTTCTTCGGAGTGAGGTTGGTTGTTAAACTTTTAATTTCAAATAGTTTTTCTGTCTGTTTAGCATCGGGGATAATTTTTGCTTCAACCGCCTTTCCCTCCTCTGGATTCGTCTGAACTGGAGTGTCGGTAGAACTGCTTCTGGTATCTTTTAAAACTCCCTGTAATCTCTCCGTAAAGGTACTACCTTGCTCAGAAGGCAGTATTTGGGAAGGATTAGCCGTAGTTTCCTGTTTGCTTGTTTTTTGCATAATTTATATATTTATATCTCGCTTTCCGAAACTTTAATTTCTTTAATTATTTCTTGGGTATACCCAAGCCTTGTGTGAAATACCACCATAGCGTCTTTTAATATCTTAACTGACCCACCGTATGTTACCCTACTTGTTTTTCCGGACGATTTAAGTATTGACTCGTCCGCTTTAGACAATAAGTTTGTAAACTCGTCATTTTTCAGAGTTATCTCCCCAAACCAGCGGTTGATGATTTCGGTTTTTGTATCACTTAATTTGTATGCTTCACGCTGTTCGTTCTTTACCTTTTCAGTCAACGAATAAAGGTCGTTAAAAAGAAAATTATACCTTTCAGAGTATTTTTCGGCCTTTCCTCTGGCAAGATAATACAATCCCTTATACAAATCCGCCTGGAACGAATCGTAACGAGTCAATACTTCAGCAGATTTGATAGAGAGTGTTTCCGGACTGTCATTTGCCTTGTACAGGGCTTTATGTTCCTCAAGCCACGAAATCTCGGAGTTTAACTTTCCGCTGTACTCACTCTTCCTTTTTTCCGAGATAGTTATTGAGCTGTCTTCCATTTTTGAAATGATTGATTTGTAATAATTCACAAGTACCTCGTCGCGTTTAACGAGCATATTCTGCGTATCCTTTTGCAGGTTCTCTTTGGAGGAAAGGGTTTTATACTGATCATAAAGTTTTTTGGAAAGAATATAAGTATCGTGGGATTTGACGTATTCTTCATATTTTGCACGGTAATCAGCATATACCTTTGAAAACTCCTCACGTGTTACGTTTTGTGCATAGGAAAACTTCGAAGAAACAAAAAATAAAACAAGCAAGGATAAAATTCCCAAAAACTTTTTCATAACTAATAATACCCTATCCAAACAATTAATATGATACCTTAATTTTACCTCCCGTTAGGGATACTTCAAACGAATTAAGTGATTTTAGTTGCAGTTTATATAAATTTCTTCCCTTCCAAAAAGGTAATTTTCCGGATGAAACAAGAATATAATCCCTATTATTGATGGTTGTTAATTCACTGTTGTTAACGGCAATTTTATTCGTATCGTCCCAAAGTCGCACATATGCCTGTCCGTTTCCGTGTGCAACTTTTAAAGACGCTTCGAAGGATACAGTTGCGCTACTTCCGTAATCATTTATAAGGTCAACGTACACCGCACTATCATCCAGAGTAAACCAGCCGGTTGATGTGGTTGTATAAGTACTCCCCATTGGAATATATGAAGTACCTGTGGATTTTGATGGAATAGTAGTTTTTTCAATAACTTTTGTTTTTGACGAGATTGTCGACACCGCTTTTGAAATAAGCTCTTCGACTGTTTTTTTACAATTCTCACCGCAACTGTCAATTGCAGTAACTACCGGGGTAACACCACTTTCCAACAAGGAGGAATCTGTTCGCGAAAACGACACAATTCTTGATTCAATTATTCCAATCCTTTTTGAAAAATAAAAAAATACCCCTGTTAGCGATACAAAAAGAAGTACTATTAGAAGGAGAAAAAGAA
>CAZSNC010000032.1:0-7199 GCA_964608405.1 uncultured Gammaproteobacteria bacterium
TTCTAAAAGAAAATTACGGGTTGGCATAAAATTATCGTGATCCAGAATGAGAACTAGCTCGTTTTTCGCCTTATTAAAAGCAACCCCTCTGTTGTATTCCGCATTTTGTTTTGTTTTTGGAATTAAAATACACTTAGCTTTGTATTCTTTAAGTATTGATGCAATTTCTTCCTTATTGCCTCCATGTCCAAGGATAATTTCTATCTTGTTTTGTGGATATATTTGATCCCTAAGTAATCTTAGACATTCCTTGAGTGTTGATAACGATCCAGAATAGCTTGCAACAATTACAGAAATACTTGGTAAGTTAGATATCATATTATCGCCATAAATAACGAAGCACTCTATCCCACAAAAAGTCAGGAAATAGTTTCTTTATAAGATAAACAACTTTTGTATCATTACCTAAAAGTACATGCATCGGCGGTTCGTCCGAGTTAACAACATCAATCACAGCACTGGCCACTTTGTCGTATGTAACCATAGGAAACAAATATTTTATCAATTTATATTTTTCTCTCATCGGTTTATAGTTCAAACTTACTTTTTTGCCCGAATCGATTGCGCCAGGAGCTATGTTTGTTGTCCAAATATGGTGCTTAAGTAACTCACTTCGTACTCCTTGTCCTAGCGCCTCCAATGCATGTTTCGAAGCACTATAACAAACAGCGTTGGGAAATGAAGCTATACCTGTCATAGATGTGATATTAATTATTTTTGAATTATTTATTTTCTTTAATAGAGGGAAAAAATACTTAATCATTCTAAATGTCCCCAACACATTGACATCCAGCATTTGTTTAAAATCTTCTTCCTTGATATCTATCGTCAATCCGTTTATGGTTATTCCGGCCACATTTACTAATAGATCCAATTTTCCTTGTTCTTTCATTATTTTATTAAAAACACTTTTAATCTGACCACTGTTTGTAACATCCAAAATAACCACCTCGATATGTTTCGAGTTAACAACATCTTCTTTTAAATCCCTTACCCCCGCGTACACGTAATAACCGCCGTTAATTAACTTCTCAGATATTTTCTTGCCAAGTACGGACGAAGCACCTGTAACCAATGCAATTCTTTTCATATACTTTCAATTAACTCCAAACTTTCTTTCCTTGCTTTTTCCCAATTAAAATTTTTACTCCATTTAATTGAGTTATCCTGCATCCTTTTGTATTCAATCTTATTATTAATTAACTTTATTGCACTATATGCAAGCGACCGATAATCGCCTTTTTCTAAAAGTACTCCTGTTTCCCCATCCTTAACAGAATCTCTCATTCCGGATACTTTATATCCTAAAACCGGTGTTCCGACACTTGCCGCTTCAATATTCACCAAACACCACCCTTCCCTGTGCGAAGGGTTAATTAAAATGTGAGCTTTTGCAAGGAGTTCAAATTTCTTTGGTTCGCTGACATATCCAAAAAACGTGGTCCTATCTCTCAACCCAGACTCATCGACCATTTTTTGGATTAGATCTTTATATTCCGGAGAACTTTTCCCCGCAATCCAAAACTGCCAATCCTCGTCTTTTCTGTTTATTTCACTAAATACATTTATCGCATCCTTTATGCCTTTGTCTTCACTGATAGCGCCAAGAAACATCGCTGTCTTTCCGGTTTCTTTCATTAAAGATTTTTTGGCTTTTGGAAGCAACACCCAGTTGTGGATTACAAAAACATTCTTTTTTGGAATTCCCCACTGCACAAGTTCGTTTTTTGTTGATTCAGAGACTGTCCAAAATGGAACATTCCTGTAAAACAACTTAAAAATAAATGGCTCTATAAAAGTACCAACATATGCAGGGATTAAATTGAACGGTTTCGGCCAAGTGTTTAATTTCCAAACATCTTTTGTAACTTCGTGAATGAAAGCCAGTTTTTTTGACTTAACATAAAGCGGCGTAAAATACGGAATTCCATGAAATTGATCTATCACCAAATCAAACTTAGGATGTTTGCCAAAAAAATACCAAAAAAATGCAGCAATCTTCGAACCGAATGTCTGACCACCGCTTCTAATAACCTTGACACCCGCAAATACTTTCTCTTTTTTTTCGCCATAGATTACCGATGAAAACCAGTAAACATCGTGTCCTTTTTCAACCCACCCTTTCGCATGTTCCAGCGTTACCTGTTCGGCGCCTCCTGCATTCGGATGGTCTGGATCTCTCCAGGAGAGTATTAAAATGTTCATTTACTGCTCGTCAAAGTTAAATAATTCTGAGTAATCCAATTTGCCCTGTTCTTGTCATCATAATAATGAAGGATACGAAGCCTATAAAATACGGCAGCTGTGTCCCAGAGCATCCCCCAAGCGGTTTTAATAAATCCTTTTGAAGCAATCGTTGACAACCCTCCCTTAAACTTCATCTCCAATTCAACTGGGGATTCATAAATCCGCCTATATCCAAGATAGTAGGCAACAGCCAACATCTCCGCGTCAAAGGCCATGGACTTTACCAAAAGACGAGGCATGGTTGCCTCCAGAACTTCTCTTCTAAAAAATTTCATCCCTACCTGCGTATCTTTTACTTTCAAGCCAAAAAGGATTCGTACCACCACCTGATACCCGAAAGAAAGAATCTTCCTTTGCCAAGGATAAGACACCTTGCTCGCAGGATGCCTTTTAGACCCTACTATAATATCGGCTTTATACCACTCAAAATGCTCCAGCAACATCGAAAGACCATTAGGATTTAACTCCAAACCGGCATCAATAAAACCAATTATGTCGCCTTTCGATTTCGCCATTCCAAAACGAACAGCGTGGCCTTTGCCCATATTCGTTGAGTATCCAACAACTGAAACATTACTATACTTTTTCGCAACCTTACTTGCCTCCTCCCATGTTCTGTCGACCTTTCCGTCGACAACACATAAAATTTCATATGGGTAGCGTATCTTTTCAAGCACATTTCTCACCTGAAGGAGGTTCTTTTCTATAAACTTCTCTGCTTTATACGCAGGAATAATAATCGACAAAAAGTGGCTTTCAAATTCTTTTCCTTTTAAGTTCATATGCAAAGTATAATCCCAAGTAAATTAGTAATAAAGAAACACTAAAAATTGACACTCCGATTATTGAAGCGAAATTTGAATGATAGATGTATATTCCAATAACCTGTAAAAGTGCAAATAACGGAAGAATCAATAAATGTTTCGTACGGTCTATCGACAGGAAGAATGAAGAAAATATATTTGCCAATGAATACAGTATAAAATACACCCCCATAATCAAGAGATACTTGGAACCCTCGAGATATTTATCCCCATACAATAGCGTTATCGATAACGAGGGAAACAGATAATACAAAATCAATATTATTGTTCCAATTCCAAAAATCAAAAGCAGACTCAATCCGAAAATACCCATGTAATTCCCATTTTGTGTCTTTCTTTTAACAATTAACGGGAACATCACTGCCATAATTGGAGAAGTTCCGTAATAAATTATCTTACCCAGATTTGAGACACTCCCGTATATTCCGGCATCGTGCGAAGTAAAAAAATGTTTAACAAGTACTACATCTGCAGTCAGAAGCGATGTATACGACATCGATACGACAAAAACGGGAATGGCGTAAGAGAGAACTTTCCTCCAATTAAATCCATCAATCTTTTCTTTGGACAAAGGAATATCCCTTAGAAAAAATCTTGTCAGAAAATAACCACAGACTATCGCGAGGAACAGGCCGAAAATCGCTCCGAAAACTTTCATCCCCAGTAATACAAATACCAACCCGAAGACCAGACGTCCCAAGATTTCTACATTTGTTGTAATTGCCACCTGTTTAAACTTCACAATGCCTTGCAGAAAGGCTTTATTCACATAAGTGATGACGGAAAAGAAAAGAATCGGGGCGAAAAGAAAACTGATATTTCTTGAAATATGGATATAGTTGCCAATAAATGGCGAGGCAAACCAAACTATTAGCGACAATAATAAAGCTACTATAACCGTTTTTCTGTTAAACCAATCCAGTATTGCCCCTACCTCTTTCTCGTCCGCTGAAGAAACAAACTTCACAATTACAAGTCCAAAAAACGAAACAATAGACATCACGAAGCCAATAAGAGAAATGGTTGCCACCAAATCGCCGTATAAAGACGGCCCCAATACCCTTCCCAATATAAGATGGTATAGATAGGCAATAAAATTAGCCAAGTTACTTCCAAAAATCATAAAAAAACTGCCGGAGAATAACGGATGAAGGAGAATTTTCTGGGCAGATATATTATGGTTAAAAATTTTGACGTTCTTATTCAATACCCTTTCTTTCATATTTTATTACCCTCAAGAAACAAAATAGCCTCTTATATACAAAGATGTGGCAATTAGGCCACATAGTAATAGTATAGACAAAAGTATATATCTTAAAGACTTGTTTTTTCCGGCCAGCCAACCACCTGCAACTAAAAATACAGGTAGGAGTGCCAAGGCGTACCTTGGAAATGACGAAAAACTCCCTGAAAATGTCGGAATTAAATACGCAAAGACGGTATAAATAAAAAAGCTTTTATTTAACTTCTTAAATACCAAATATAAAGCCAAGAGAAAGATTATGGCAGTTATTATCTCAAGGAGTGTCGTAAAAACCACAGGCAAATAGTCATAATTTACAGCCGGGAGCACTTTAAAAACATAACGGTAAAACACCTGTGGTAACAATATTATTTTCGTAGATCTTTGTGCCCCAAAAATCTCGACATTATGGAAAAATGCCATAAAATCACCTGTTCTTACCTTGAGATAGATTAAATATAAAAACACCCCCAGACCTGAAAGGCATAAGTATGCAAGGGTTTTAATCTTAAACAGTTTTGACTTATCCGACACCCAATATTCATAAAGCAGTGCCGGAATTAATGCCAAACCGACCAACCTTGTCGCCGTTGCCAGTCCACAAAGGATAAATGCCAAGGTCCATTTTTTCCTAACGGCTGAATATAAACTCCATGCAACGAGGGCGATAAACAACGACTCATTGTAAAAAGCTCCCAAAAAAAACGATGTCGGGAAGAAAAGAAATAACAAAATCGCCAGATACGCACCCTGCGAATTAAAAAAATGTTTTCCTAGCATATAAATCGCGATTATTGCTAAAAACAAAAATATATTTGAAAGAAGAAGCCCCGAAAGGGCATATGATAAAAAGCTACCACCCAACAAAAGAGCAACACTCTTCACAAGTATCGGGTACAGTGGAAAGTAAAAATATGTCAAAGGTAAGTATCCATCACGGGCAATCGACAAATAATGTTCACCGTCAAAATTTACAAATCCCCAAAACATCGGGTGTTTTAAATAATTCAAAAGTCCTCCTCCCAAAAAATCCGTATGGAGTGGAAAAAGAATCTGGCCTATATTGGCAAATGAATAAATTAATTGTTTCCAAACAAGAAAAATTAAAAGTAATTTTGTGAATTCTTTTCTGTCCATTTAATTACTCCATATATGTGGGTTTCATCAGGGATTATTATTTACTTCCAACTTCTTTGTAAACCTCAATTGTTTTTCTTGCCGTATTTTCCCAGGAAAATTCTTCAACTCTTTTTAACCCGGCCCTGGTTAAATGAAGAGTCACCGTTGAATCGCTGATAAGAGAAAGTATTTTATCGGCTAAATCCTCTGCCGAGTTCGGATCAGCTATCAATGCGGATCCTTTGGCAACTTCAACTAAAGCCTGGGTTTTTGAAATTACAACCGGTGTCTCGCAGGCAAAGGCTTCCAAAACCGGTATTCCAAAGCCCTCATAAAATGACGGCTGGCAATAGACAGATGCCATGCTATATATTCCGGCAAGATCTATGGTATCAACATACCCCGTTGTCACGACTTTGCTTTTGGCAATCAAAGGAGCAAGTTTATTAAAATGCGAAAGTTCCGGATGCGGAATTCCAAAAAGCAGCCTTATAAAATCTTTCGGGCCGTTTAAACTTTTGTAGCTTTCAACCAACTGATCCAGGTTTTTTGCCTGCTTTCCGACCACCACCAAATGCAAATCCAGTAAATTACACGCTTCAATAAGTGTCGAAAGGTTTTTGTTATAGTTAACATCACCTACATACAAAATAAATTTCTCCGGAAGATGATATTTTGCCTTAATTTCAGAGAGTGTTTCTTTGTTTGTTACTCTCCTGTATTCAGGATCGGGTGCCCAATAGACCACTTCAACCTTGTCTTTGTTTACACCCGTAAACCTGACGATGTCTTTTTTAGACGTCTCCGAAACAGTAATAATTTTCCTTGCACTTCCAATTAAAAGTTTGTTCAGTTGTAACCTCAAAAAACCTTTTATTCCCAAAGGGTATTGTTTTGGATAGATCAAAGGGATTAAATCATGAATTGTAATTACAACCTTTTTATCAAGAAAGCGAGTGCTTTGTGGATTGATAACATATGGATTAAATGACGTGTAATGGAGTATATCAAAATCGGTTAAATCTGATGAAGTAAAATCGACGGGTGTAATACGAATATCTTTTTCTTTGTTGTATTTCAAAATTGAATCAATCAAAGTTTTTGTGGCAACACCTATTCCTCTTACGGCATGTCCACTGGTTAGGGGGCCTGAATCAATCGCAACCTTCATGTTGTTATTTTACTACAAAATTCGTTATCTTATGTCTTTACTGCTCTCTGAAAAATAATGTCTGGGGTATATCGGGGTTTCATCTTCCAGAGTGTCGTTTTTGAGCCTTGCAACAATGTTATTTGCAAGCCACGTGGGTTCCAAATAACCCTTCCCCTGTCTAAATTTCCTTTGTTTATCCTTCAAACAAAGTGGTCCGAAAGAAGTCAGGTCGCTTACAAGGGGCAGATGCACAAATTTAATTTTACTACCTTTATATTCTTTTGAAAGCGATTGCATCAGTCCCCGAAGAGCGAATTTACTGGCACAATACAGACTTCTTCCTGAAAGAGCAACCTTCCCCATTCCCGAACCACTAGCTATTACATAAGAGCGATTAGACTTTTCAAGAAGCGGAAGCAGCCTCTGAAAAACGTAGAAGGCGGATGTGACATTGATGTCCATCGATGCTTTCCATTCCTCATAGGTAATATCTGGAAACTTCTTGTAGACTCCTATTCCGGCCAAATGGACCAAAACATCTATTGATTTATACTTTGCAGAGATGTTTTTAGCTAAGGCTTCAATAGATTTCGGATCAGTAAGGTCACAAAGA
>CAZSNC010000033.1:0-4978 GCA_964608405.1 uncultured Gammaproteobacteria bacterium
TCAAACGACATAAATCCACGATAGTACTTCTTCATCCTCCGGTATTTTTCGGTCTTTTCAAAACTCTTCCAGTCATCGATCGAGCGCACCAGATCCCCGACCGACACTGTCGCGATTTTCTCTTCCCCGAATATTTCGGTAAAGAGTTTTGAATATGTTCCTTTTCCCGAACCTTTTTTGCCGAGAAGATATGCAACAAATGTTTTTCCGCTATCCAGATATCCCCTAATGTGTTTAATTTCATCACCGGCTTTGGCCTCAAAATAGTCTTTTCTTCCTGAGGGTGAGTTAATGTCAAATTTTTTATTGATTCCTTTTATCTTTGTTCCAATGATTGGAAATTCCAAATTTCGCATTGCAGTTATTTTAACAGCTTTTCAAACCTCTTTGAATCCTCAAAAGGCCCGATAATTGCAAGATTTAAGGCACAGGGATTGAATACCCCCCGCGCGTATTCATACACGTCGACAAGCTTAACCTTGTCGATTTTTTCAACAATTTCTTTAGGTGTTTCGATCTTTTCAAGTAGAAGCTCTTGAAGTCCGAAAAAGGCGTTGACCGACCTTGTGTCCTCAAGTGATAAAGCCATATGTCCCTTCATATATTCCTTGGCTTTGATAAATTCCCTCTCGGTTATCAAATACCTATTATTTGCCAGACCATACATCTGCTCGAGTATTACCTTAATAGCCTCATCAATTCTTTTAATGTCAACACCTGCATATGCACCAAAGTATCCTGTTTCCCGGTAATGTTCGGTTAATGTCTTAACGGCATATGCCAATCCCCTTCTTTCCCTAACCTCGATAAACAACCTCGAGCTCATTCCCCCACCTAAAACAGTATCGAGAATTGCTTCCTCGTACTTTTTTTCGTGTCCCCTTTTGTATCCCATAAAGCCAAGTATCAAATGAGCCTGCTCATTTTTCTTGCTCTTAAGAAGAACTCTTGATTGCACCTGTTTACTTTTAAATGTTTCATAGGGTTGCTTTTCCCCTTTTACAACAGCGTCAAAATACTTTTTAGCAAGCGACAATACCTCTTCCCTTTTTATCCCTCCCGATACCGTTAAAAGGATATTATCGGTAACATAATGTGATTTTCTATAACTTACAAAATCATTTTTGACGATTCCACGAACCGTTTCTTTCGTTCCTGCAATATCCCTGGCCATTGAACTGCCTTCAAAGACAAGGTTTTCGAAAATATCGTCAATTTTTGCCATCGGGGTATCTTCGTACATGGCAATTTCTTCGCAAATTACTCCTTTTTCCTTCTCAATCTCAACAGGATCAAGAATTGGATTTAGCACCATGTCGGAAAGGACATCAAAAGCAGTTTCAATCTTTCCGACCCTGGCTTTTATGTAAAAGTTAGTCCATTCTTTAGAGGTTGATGCGTTAAATTCTCCTCCGAAGGAATCAATCGCCTCGGAAATTTCTTTTGCCGAGGGACGTTTTTTACTTCCTTTAAAAACCATGTGTTCAAGAAAGTGGCTGAGTCCGTTTGTTTTGGGGTTTTCATACCGTGACCCAACCGCAACCCAAACAGTCACCGTTACCGATTCGGAATTTGGAAATTCAGAGGTTATGACCTTTAATCCGTTAGATAGAATATCAAGATTGTAGTTCATGAAGAGATTATACAAACTTACAGGAAGAATTAACAAGAAGAATATACAGACACTCTTATTTGACAACGTCTTTCCCTACACCTCTAAAATATCTTTCAGGGTTGTTATAAACTGGAATTAACACTAATTTGTTTGAAATTGGATCTGATGCATCTCCCCAGGAAAGATGTCCGTCACGACCCATGTTTGGATCCCAATTCATACCGTGTCCGCGTACTGTATATAAAACTACAACGACGGGCTCGTTATCACCCATCTTCGACAGATGTTCACGGACATCTTTAGCTCTATTTTTATCCATCTTTGGCGCATGGTCAGCAAGCAATATTAATATTTTCGGCCTTATGCCGTTTTTCGCGCTTGATTCGTTGGAAGACGTGATAAGTTCCTCGTAAATTGGATATAATTGATTACCTTCTCCCGGTCTTAATCTTGATTTCAATAAATCTCTAATAGTATAAGGGTCAAATGCATCATCAAACAAGTTTTGACTAAATGATTTCGTTTCAAGTCCTTTACCCATAACGGTTCTTGGCCCCATATCAATCTTCTCCCTCCGACCATTACTGTCTAAAAATATCAGGTCCCTGAGAAACCTCGTCCGACGTTTATCGGGTAATCCTGCATGTATTTGTGTCTCCAGACCTTTCAATGCAAATTCAAAACAAAGTCTTAAATTTTGTTCTTCCAACAGGGTAAGAAGACTATGGTCCCTACACACAATCATCCGCATGTCAATATTAATCTCCGACGCTTGTATTTGTTCTTTAGGTACTACAGAAATTCCTTCGTTCATGTTTACGTATTATAGGACTGTTTATTAATAATAGCAAGTAATTTTCTATAAGTGATCATTGCGGATGCATGCAAAAATAATTGGGGTAGTATTTATGGTATCTAAATGTTTAGAATATTGTGTCGATAAGGTAGTTTGACAAATAATATACATTAATGATATATTATGGGCTGTAATTTATCCTTATGACAAAAGAGGGTGGCCCAAATATTAATAGCAGACAGATAGAAAGGATAGCAAGCAGCCAAGCCTTACGAGAAGATTTTGATAAGTTTGCGCTTCATCAGCAAAGTCAATTTGAGAATGCTTGCCAACTTTTAGTTGAGAGAAACGAGAGAGTCGGTGTTCTCAGAAATGCAAGAATACCGATGCGTGAGTTTAGTGAGATGATAAACCAAGAATTTCTTCAAATATTAAATGGTATCCGGGAAGGCAACAACGTTACATACCATATATTGAAAGTTCTGAATCGTATTCATCAAAGGCCAAGGGACACAATAATGGGACGTTTGGATCAAGCTACAGATTTAGCACAAGGAGTACTTGATGCCGTAGTAGGAAGAAATAATATATTAGGAAAACCCGTAAAGCCTGACGAATCGATAGCAGTTGTTTCCGGTTTGGGTATTTATGACCCATACATACCCACACTTGAAAATCTTGTCGGCTCAAGAAAAAGCACAAAAGCACTTATAAAAGGTATGCAAAAGGAAATTGATAGAACCGAAGATAATGCCGATAAATTCCACAACTTTATCGAAAAGAAGGGAAAAAAGATACAAGAAAATGCGAAGATCTACGATGAACTGCAATCGGTACGCAATGGCTACGCAAACGAAAAAACAAAAGCTGTCCAATTGCAGCAATCGGTAATTGGTGCAGTTGAAAACGGACGGCCAATATCGCAACCGCTGGAGGATCTGCAATATCAAATAAAAGAAGCTAACTCCTACGCCAAAGGAATATTGCAGTCCAATCGCCGTCTCGGTAGAGTACTGGAAGATATCGCATTATTGGGTTCGGCACAAGCGGAAATGTCCGCCATACTTAGTACTCATAGGACGGCCGTTATTGGTGTCGGAAGTGAAATGATGATCAGAACAATGCTACCTTTTCTTGCGGCTGATGTTATTGCAAATGAAACCGAACGGGCACAGTTATTATCTGTTCATATAGCCCTTCAGATATATAAAGAAATGAACGGTGGAGAAATTCCTGACAATTATTTGAAAAATGGAGTCGGAGCTAAACTTCTTTATCCTGAAGATGCAAAACGTACAATAATTTCAAATATCGAAAGACAAGCGTTGGATGGTCACTAAATCGTAAGTATTTAATTTTTTAATTCTAATATGACACCCGATAACAAAATCCGTGGATATAACTTACCACCTAATAAAGGAGAATTAGAGGCAATGTTTTGGCTTTTAGAAGAACACTACCCTGGTGTGGGTTATTTTGTACCAATTGATCATAGACTTCTTGAAAAATTCAGCCGAAAAAAAGAAGAAAATCCCACTAAAAGAGACCGGTCAACGGAAGATGTTATAAGAATCCTTAATATGGCACATGATCTTGGAGATGATGGGGTCGACTTTATTCTTGGCATGCTAAAGCGAGGAATATCTTCAAATGACCCCGATTTTATTGAAAAAGCGGCTGAATATGTGAATGATTATATTAATGTCCTTCATTCTAATGACAGGTCTGACGAAGAACAGAAAAACGTTACAGAACAACCACTAAGCTTATTTCAACGACTGACTAAAGTGTTCAAGAAAAAGTAATTTGAAAAACCTTAAATATGGAAAGAAAATCACAATTACATTTTGACCCATCTCCTTTTTCTGAAAATTTCAAAAAGGAAATGAATTCCCTTATTATTAATGAAGCGACAGGTTTTATTAAGGATAATCGCGGTTATATTGCGGGGGCTGGAGCAATTGGATTAACAACAATAATTGACAACACTGTGTTTGCTGCTACAGGAACAAAAAGTGAAATTCCACTTGATAAGCTACACATGTACATTAAGTTAGGGGCAACCGGTCTTGGGGTATTAACAGGTGTAACCAAAGAGTTATTAGATAAGGAAAAAGATCAGGAACAAGCAACAAAACAGCTTGTTGGCAATGCGGTAATCGGAGGATTCGTAGGTTACAGTGCAGCTGATCTTGGACTTTTATATTACACCTCCCTCTTCGAGGGAAAGCAGTTTTCTATTCCATCTTCGGATGAGATACATTCGATAATGCGTACGTTCGAACTGCCAATTCTGTACTTCGGACTTAAATACATTAAGGAAACAACTGGGTCGTTTGTTAGAGATGTCAGCGGTAAAGTATCCGAAACAATGAAACATTCCATTGAAGAGATCAAAGCAAGGCACAATGAAACTAATGAACAGTTATTAAAAGAGCGCCTCGTAAGACGATCTTATTCCCCAAATATGAGAGAGGCCAATGAAGCAAGAAAGAAGTTAAATGAAATAGGTGTTAGTGAAGAGGAAAGAAGAAAAATGCACGGAGAAGAGCGCAGATATTAACAAC
>CAZSNC010000034.1:0-4559 GCA_964608405.1 uncultured Gammaproteobacteria bacterium
TATTTTTGCTCTGCTGGCATTTTATACATATCAGACATACAGAATATTTTTACCGATTGTGATAGCCCTTCTCTATTTGTTGAATGTTAAAAAATTTGTAAAAGATTTTCGAATAACACTTTTTGTGCTGCTGCTTTTTGTTACGGTTTTTCTGTCGTTTATCTCCCCGGAAAGTCGGGCCAGATCTACTGGAGTAGAGGTTTTAATAGATCGTCCGAAATTGATAGAACAATATACGGAAGATGGTTTGGCGAATGTCAACCTACTTGGCACCAGACTTCTGCACAATAAGTATGTTTCGTTGTCATACGGCTTCATTAACCGTTATTTTTCATATTTTGACCCGGTCTTTTTGTTTTCACAATTGTCTGCACAAACAGAAAGACACAGTATTCCCAACATGGGAGCCTTTTACTTTTTTGAGTCGGTATTATTTGTAATTGGTTTAATTTATGTAAATAAAGTTTTTAAAGGTAAAAATTATTTACTTCTGTTAATACTTGTTGTTGCTGCACCAATTGCCGCTGCAACTGTAGTAGGTGATAGAAGTATAACCAGATCGGCTGTTTTGGTATGGGGTGTATCAATGCTTATCTCGGTCGGTTTTTATCAATTATTTAAGGGACGGAAAATATATTCTATTATCTTGCTACTTCTTTATGTCGGTGGTCTAACTTATTTTTTGCATCAATATTTTATTCATAAACCTCGCCACCAACCTTGGTATGGTGATGTGGGTTTAAGCGAGATGGTGTCATATACCAGTAAGCACAAATCAGATTATAAATATGTCGTAATTTCGAAAGGTCATTATATGCCTTTTATTTACTATAACTTACTATCCCCGGATTATCTTAAAAATAATGCTGTGTTTTTAAATATTGCGCCCAATACTGGAACCAGGATCCAAAGTATTGATAATATTGTATTTAACATGCCATATGATTGTCCGTCGGCCGGAAAATTGAATGTTTTGTATGCATGTTTTGGTTACCGGATACCAAGGAATTCCAAGGCAATAAATGTAATAAGATTCCGTGATGACCAGCCGGCTATTGTTTTAATCGAGTTTGGGAAAACCGATGAAAAGTTGCCCGAGAGGGTAGAATATTTTGACAATGATTTGCGTTTTGCAAATGGTATTTTACCCGATAGTTATCCTTATTTTTGGCCTGAAAAATGATTAGTTATATTAAAATGCGAGCTTTCCGTATAGCTTTTGCTTTAGTAATATTTGTTGCATTACTGTTACGCTTATGGGGTCTTACAGGAAATCCACCTTCCTTAAACTGGGATGAAGTAAGTTTGGGTTACAATGCCTATTCGATATTGGAAAACGGGAAGGATGAGTGGGGAAAAACTCTGCCAATAATTTTTCAGGCATACGGAGATTACAAATTACCTGTCTATGTATATAGTCTAGCCCCCTTTGTTTCAGCATTCGGTTTAAATGAATTTTCGGTAAGATTGCCTTCGGTTTTGGCGGGAACCTTGACTGTTGTTTTAACATATTTAATTGTAAAGAAATTATTGAGTGGGAATAGCAACACTACTAAGAAATTGTTTCAGGATAACCTGTCAGAAGCTCAGGTTAATATGATTGCTTTGACCTCGTCGTTTCTTGTGGCTGTCGAACCCTGGAGTCTGTTTCTGTCGCGTCCGGCTCTGGAGGCGAATCTTGCGCTATGTCTTTTTCTGATTGCACTATATCTGTTTTTACGGGGATTGTCTTCTTTTAAGTACCTGCCATATTCACTAGTGTTTTTTGGCCTTACTGTTTGGACATACAATTCATATCGTATATTTATGCCGCTTTTCCTGGTATTACTTGCCTTTGCATACAGAAAAGAACTATCGCAGGTATTAAAAAGAAAAGTTCTGACGATTCCGTGTGTATTGATTGTTCTTCTATTTTTTCTGCCAATGTTCATCCAGTTGCTTACTGGAGTTGGGCAAGAAAGGTATAAAAAGGTTGCAATTATTGATGATGGTGCGGTCGGGCAAATTGTTTCACTTCGCGATAAATATAATTTTAACCCCCGCATCGAACGTTTAGTTTTTAACC
Organism: uncultured Gammaproteobacteria bacterium; assembly: GCA_964608405.1. Lineage (GTDB taxonomy): Bacteria > Patescibacteriota > Microgenomatia > UBA8517 > UBA8517 > GWB1-38-13. The sequence goes on from CAZSNC010000034.1 coordinate 2,066, forward strand.
GACCGGTGTATTTTATATATAACTTTTCCAAAAATGTTATATCTCATTTTTCTTTCAAATTCCTATTTGATCTGGGTGGAAGCAATTATCAGTTTAATGTTCCGAATTTTGGACTTTTATACAAAGCGGACCTGATTTTTTTGATTATTGGGATATTTTGTTTGCTGAAAATGAAAAACAGAATATCGGCACTTTTATTAGTCTGGCTATTGTTGGCTACAGTTCCGTCATCTATGACACGAGAAGCCCCTCAGGTGTTAAGAAGCATAACAATGCTACCGGTTCCGATGATCGTAACTGCGTTGGGACTTGTCTCGGCAGTTAGTTATTTAAACAAGAAGAAATGGGGAGCCTGGCTTTCTGGTTGTGTTTTTATTTTATATTTTGTGTTTCTGTTTTGGGGTGCCGGGAAGTACCTCGATGCATATTTTAATAAATACAGGAGCAATTACTCCTGGTCGTGGCAGTATGGATATAAACAGGTGGTGAATTATGCCGGAAATAAATTTGATGAGTACGACAGGATCATTGTTACGAAGAAGTACGGCGAACCTCATGAATTTTTCCTGTTTTATTTAAAATGGAACCCAAGATCTTATCAAAACGACAGAAACCTTATACGTTTTAAGCAGTCTGACTGGTTTTGGGTAGACCGGTTTGATAAATTTGTTTTCGTAAATGACTGGGATATTCCAAAAGAAGAATGGCAGCCTTTTGTTTTAGAGAGTAAAAAAGAAGAGATTGATTGCCGTAACATCAAATGTTTACTGATTACAAGCCCTGGTAATGTTCCCAAGACCTGGAGTAAGATCGATACTGTTAATTTCCTTGATGGCAAGCCCGCCTTTGAAATATATGAATACTAAAAAAATCCAGTGGGTCAGTATATTTGTGTTAGCAATAATTCTGCTGGCAAGTTTTTTGAGGCTTTGGAGGCTTAATGTAAATCCTCCTTCATTGTCTCCTGATGAGGCTGCACTTGGATATAATGCATATTCGATACTAAAAACCGGAAGAGATGAGTACGGGAAAGTAATGCCTATCATTTTTAAATCATTTGGTGATTACAAACCAGGTCTTTATGTATATCTTACAGTACCGTTTGTTGCCACATTTGGTTTAAACGAATACTCAGTAAGACTTCCTTCGGCTTTGGCTGGGGTTGTCGCGGTGTATTTGCTGTATTTAATCGCGAAGAAATTATTAGGTGAGAAAGAGGATTTGTCGATAGGGCAGGCACTTCCTATCGTTTCCGCTTTTCTTTTGGCGATCAATCCATGGCATATTCATTTGAGCCGTGGAGCTTGGGAAGTAAATGTTTCCTTAACACTTTCACTCGCTGGAATATATTTTTTCCTAAAATCACTGAAAAACCCCCGACAGTTAATTCCTTCAGCGATATTTTTTGCACTGACCTTTGTTACATACCAGGGAGCGAAATTATCAACGACAATAATTTTATGTATGCTTTTACTGGTATTTTTTAGAGATGTAGTGAAGCTTTTAAAATCGAATCTGAAAATTGTTATTTTGTCATTTATTCTGTCTCTTTTTATAATTTTTCCGGTTCTTATTAGTTTTGACAAAGGTCAAACGGGAAGACTTAAGGTTTTCAGTATATTCTCATACCCCAGGTCAAAAGATTACGTTGAAAAAATGCTCACTGAAAATAATGAAAAAATCGGCGACATTAATTATCGCCTGTTTCATAGTGAAGCACTGAATTTCAAAAGGGGGATAATGGGGAGGTATTTCAATCATTTTTCGGGAAGATTTTTATTCTTCGAGGGTGATTACCAGAATCCGAAACACTCCTCTCCGAACCACGGCATGCTTCTTATGCTTGATATGATGCTTCTTCCCCTTGGAATATTTTATCTTCTTCGAAAGGGCGGAAACATTTCGAAACTTACATTTCTCTGGCTTATTCTCTCGCCTCTGCCGGCAGTGTTAACGCGGGACCAGGTTCAGGGGGTTCGGGGATATAATATGGCGATTCCTTTAGTGCTAATATCGGCAATGGGGCTTGCTGGCTTACTCAACTTTCTCAGGGGCGTTAGTAAACAACTTCGGAATGCTGGTTATGCTCTTATATCAATTCTGTTCATTGGTTCAATGATATATTTTCTTGATTCATACTTTATCCACTTGCCAATTCATAATGCCAAGTATTGGAATTATGGGTATAAGGAAGTTGTTCAGGAAATACTTCCGATTCAGAGGAATTATAAAACCATATATTTTCAGCAAAGCTATGACCAGCCTTACATCTATTATCTTTTCTATTCGAAGTACGATCCGGGTAAGTATCAAAAGCAGGCTAACCTTTCTTATTATTTAGGTCCTGATGTCGGACTGGTTGAAAAGTTAGATAACATCCGTTTTTCCGGATGGAGTTGGCCATATGCAACCGGAGAAAAATCGACACTTATTATTGGGAATAGCGTTGCAATACCGGCTGACTTTAATCCGAAAGATTACAATCTGATTTCCG
>CAZSNC010000035.1:0-919 GCA_964608405.1 uncultured Gammaproteobacteria bacterium
AAAAATACCCCTGTTAGCGATACAAAAAGAAGTACTATTAGAAGGAGAAAAAGAATAAACTGTTTCTTACTCATAGCAGGCAATTAAAATATATTTCAGGAATTGGATTTTTTAACCGTACTTCCCTCTTTAGTGTCAACTACATTATAACCCTTTTTCTCAATTTCGACCCTGACACGATCGGCTTGTATAAAATCTCCACTTTTTCTGTGTTCTTCCCTTTCTTCCAAAAGTTTTTGGATCATATCAGGAACTGGCGTTTCTTCCTGATCCGTCGTATCCACCTTGTTTAAACCCAATCCCAAAACCTCATCAAATGAAAGTGCAAGGTCGTATTTATCACCTGAAGGAATATTGCTTTTTAACAACTCCCATACTATAGACAGAGCTTTTGTTGCATTCAGATCATCCGATAATGCACTGTCAAAAGCCGTTTGATAGCCAGTAATTTTGTCTTGTTTTTCGCCAGATAACTGCGTTCTTTGTGTTTGTGACCTTAACGAATTAATTTGTTGTTGCAGTTTATGTAATGCACTCTGAGCCCCTTCCAATGCTTCCCAGGTAAAATCCATCCCTTTCCGGTAATTCGAATTAAGTATCAAATAGCGAAGGGAGAACGGGTTAAATCCTTTTTCAATTATGTCGGACACTGTAATCATGTTTCCCAAACTCTTACTGATCTTTTCCCCCTTAAGGGTCATCCATTCATTGTGCAACCAATAGTTTGCCGTTGTATTCCCGAATGCTCCATATCCTTGAGCAATCTCGTTGGTGTGATGAACGGATATGTGTTCTTTTCCACCGGTATGGATGTCAAATTTTTGACCCAGATATTTTGTCGACATTGCCGTACATTCGATATGCCAACCCGGAAACCCAACTCCCCAGGGACTGTCCCATTTCATTATGTGATTAGGTT
>CAZSNC010000035.1:929-4270 GCA_964608405.1 uncultured Gammaproteobacteria bacterium
AACCCAAAGCAAAAAATCCCACGGATTTTTCTTCTCTTTGTCCACTTCAACCCTGCTTCCTGCTTCCTGCTTAGTAAGGTTCAGATTTGCAAATTTGGCATAATCGGGAAATTTACCTGTATCAAAAACCAATCCTGTCGAGGTTTTGTAAGTGAATCCCCTTTCTTCAATTTTCTTGATTAGTTCTATCTGGTCATTTATGTGATCTGTTGCGCGGCATAGCACATCCGGTCGTTTTATCCCCAAATTGTCCAAGCTTTCTAAAAACTGTGCAATGTATTTATCGGCGATCTGCCAAACACTTACATTTTCCCGCTTTGCCCCTTTTTCCATTTTATCCTCACCGACATCTTCATCCGATGTCATATGCCCGACGTCGGTAATATTCATTACCCATGTAACTTTATATCCAAGCCTTTTCAAAAAACGCACTAATATATCCCATTGGACATAAGCATACATGTGTCCGATATGCTGGTTCCAATAAACCGTTGGGCCGCAGGAATAAACTCCGACGTTAGGAGGGTTAACCGGAACAAACTCATCCTCTTTTCGGGTTAAAGTGTTATACAGCTTCATACGAAATATTTATATTTCAAAATCTATATATTTATAAGGATAAGTCTTTTTGATATCAACTTTATGATACCATTCTTTGTGCTCAAAAAGGATATTCATTATCAGATATTTCAACACCCCGTTCTTTTGGCTTTTATGTGACATTATCGCCGCAACCTTTTTATATACTCCTTCAAACCCTAAATCATAATAATATCCAGGGAGAACTCGAATATCATTGAGAGTGTCTGGTAAAAACCTCGATATATTTTCTGAAACTACCGGCCAAAGGAGTATTGTATTTTTAAAGTCCTTTTTTTTCATTATTTTCTTAACTATTCGTGAGACTGTGATATGGTCGGGATGTCCGGAAATGCCAGTGTGATCATATGTAACAACCACTCCGGGATTCACTTTCAACATTTCCTTTTCCAACCATTTAATCCAGCCCTTCTCGGTCTTTAACTTAGCATCGTTGTAGTCTTTGATAATAAGTTTGTCTATTCCCAGTAAATTTGCTGCATCTTTAAGTTCTATCACCCTGATTTCTTTAAGTGACTTTCCGTGTGGGTTTATAGCAATTTTTCCCGCACCGCCTTGGGTCAACGTAATAAGTATTATTTTAAATCCTAGTTTCTTAGCAAGAGATATTACCCCAACAGATGAAAAACTCTCATCGTCCGGGTGAGGAAAAACCAAAAGCAGTTTTTTATTACTGGTAACACTTAGTATGTTCTTCAGTTTGTCCATATTCCATCAGAAACAAAAAAACCGAGCTTTCACTCGGTATACCGCGCTAAATCAAATCCCCAAATCAGGGATTTAACTTAGCACTAGTAGACAGCAATTATTGATATTCATCTTAATGGGATTCTACCCCCACAATACAAAAATATCAACGTATCAAATTTCACTACTGCTGACTCTTTCTGACTTCAGGGCCGGTTTCTCCCTTTGCCGTACCGGGTTTTCCCTTCATCATACCCCGTTTCGGTTTGGATGTAAGAGGTATAGAGGGTTTTTCCTCCATTCCCTGACCGGGATCCACAATCTTAAACTGCCTGTCAACTTCTTCCGACCAATTCTTTATTTTTTCAGAATTGTGTTTTTTAATCTCTTCAAGTTGGCGGTTTAACTCCTCGCGTGTTTGAATAAACTTTCTTTGTTTAGTAACTGTGTTTCTTTTTTGAATTTCTTCCTCTTCGGTTTTTTGCTGCATTGCCTGCGCGATGGGGCTGGGCTGTTCACTCTCGTCCCCCAATACTTGTCTTGTTATACTCTCTCCGACTTTTTCCGTCTCTTCCGATACCGCTCCAACAATTCGACCTATAAAATCTTTATTCATCTTTGAGGAAAATGCCTTATTTGACATACTTTACATCTCTCTCCTTCCCAATATTGCCTCTTTAAGGGTAACTTCGTCCGCGTATTCCAAATCCGCACCTGTTGGAATTCCCATCCCAAGTCGGCTGATTTTTACCTTCTTTCGGCCGTTTGATAGCTCCTTGAGTTTCCCACTTATATACATCGATGTTGCGTCCCCTTCCATTGTAGGATTTGTTGCAAGAATAACTTCGGAAATCGAGGTATCTTTTTTTCCAACCCTTTCAATCAACTCATTTATGAAAACCTCATCGGGACCTATGTTTTCAAGCGGGTTAATTACACCATGAATTACATGGTAAAGACCATGGTATTTTCCGGAACGCTCAAACGCAATCAGGTCGATCGGTTGTTCAACAACCATTACTGTCGATTGGTCTCTTTGTGTATCCAAACAAATATCACAAGGATCTGATTCTGTGACATTTTTACACAAAGAACACAATTTAGTATTTTTCTTAAGGTCGGTTAATGTCCCGGCAAAAGAATCAAGTTCGCTTTGGGGAACGTGCAGAAGGTAAAAAGCAAGCCTTTGTGCACTCTTTGGACCAATGCCGGGAAGTTTTTGGAATGAATCGACAAGATCTGATATGACTTTCGGAATTTTCATACATATTGATTTTATTGGATATAAAGATTATATTCCAGAGCAGATATGGATTTACCTTACGGAACCAGAGAAAGACAATTTGAATTGGTCGGGGATAATTGTATTAAGTGCGGTGATGAATGCTGTACAAAAGTGAGTGTTTATGACAACAATGCAGATTTTGTACAGGTATTGGTAAATGGTACAAGCATGATGTTGGATTTATGTTCTCATCCCCGAGCACCTCAACGATGTGAATCGTCACGACGGAGAATGGATGTTCCCTGTGATAGTTTCAGAATATGTTTAGTTAAACGACCTGATTTTGATAAATCTGCAAAAGTTGAAAGCGTACTCCCAATACTTCTAACTACTAGGAAAAATATAAAATAACACAAGTTTTGTAAAAAAGACAGATTCTATCGTCTCCTCTCCCCCACTTCGCTAAGCTTCGAGGGGCACAGCAGAATGACGAAGAACTAAACTCGTGACTGTAAACCAAGTAAAGCAATCCCTGAAGTTACTGTCCCATTCCACCAAGAAGTCCTGAAAGTCCTCCGCCTTCTTCCATCATTTTCTTGGCGGCTTCTTTTTGGATCTCTTTGTAAGCTTTGTTTATAAGTTCGACAATGTCGCGTCTCTCCTGTCCGTCAACTTCAATTCTTACGACCTCCTGAGCACCGTTAACAACAACTTTAACTCCATCTTCCTCTTCACTGTGGGTTATTTCCTCAAGCTTTTTCTTAAGCGACATTGCCTGAGAACGCATTTTCATTAAGTTCTGTGCCTGTTTAAATTTGTCGAACATAAC
>CAZSNC010000036.1:0-1742 GCA_964608405.1 uncultured Gammaproteobacteria bacterium
CTTCCCATTTGCACCATCGGGACGGCCTTTTTAAAAGCCTCCTTAAAAGTAAGTGGAATCGTTGTGATTTTTATCCTTCTAACATATATCTTCGTAACAATGAAGAGACAAAGGGCAGCTATTACCAAAGAAGGGACAATACCATCTTTCCCCATCAAGTAATAAAGTGGGATGGATGTGAGCATTCCAACAACAGAGCCTATAATGTTAGCCATTGCCAGATCGCGAAGCCTCCTCATTCCCGTAAGGATTGCCATCTGACCTTCTGCATAAACATTTAGACCTACTGCAACAGACAAGACTATGAAGGGCACAATATAGGCTGCACTTCCAAAAGAATATTTACTCAGTAACGGAGAACCTATAATCGTGACACCAAGACCGAATAAGGCTGTGAACAAAACCACCTTGTTTGTTACGGAAATAATCTCTGCTATTTTTTTTGTATCCCCTACTTTGTTGGCTTCTGCTACATCTCTTACTGCACTTTGTTTAATTCCAAGGCCGCAGCCGCTCTTCAGCATATTTATGGCTGAATTATAAAGGCTGATAATACCGAGCCCTTCAGCGCCCAGTAATATAGCGACAGCTTTATTCACCACCACTTTTGTGGCGATGTGGATAACTTGGACAAAGCTAAAAAGGAACGTAGATTTAAATATCCCTTTATATGAATCTTCTGTCATTAAAAAAGAGATTTTTGCAATAATCTAATGATTAATAAATTGTCTACTAAGCTGGATCGAAATATTGATTTCGCTCCATTTTACCTTTAAAGCCATAGTAGCATCCTATCATTCTCCATTTATTCATCATTGCTTTTTTATCATCTCGTTTAATCAAAGATGCAATATAATATAAGAAGTCATGAGTCCATATATAACAAAAAACATATACTCTTCTGAATAATCCGAAATATTTACGTGTTACATATAGACGGTTTCTTCTCATAAGATAATAAGCAGAATATGGTCTGTCAAAATTATCACCTAAAGCTATATGATAATGCATCCTTATTGCCTTCGTTGTAACTCCTATCTTAAAGCCATTTTGTTTTGCTCGAATGGCAGTATCCAACTCATCGGCATACATAAATAGTTTATCATCCTGCAACCCACATTTCTCATAGAATTCCCGTTTGGCCAAATTAGCACCACCGGCAACCATTTCAACATATCTCGTTTCTGGTACATTCTCTATTTTATCTCCTCTGTATTCCTCTTTTTGAGTCATTACATAGGATAAATGATGTCCGTATTCTGCTATAATATCCGTGTCTCTTTTTAATGACAAGGCTGAAACCATTCCCAGTTTATCATCAGAATACAGGTAATTATAGAGTTCTGTAAAATAATTTGGAAAGGTTTTAGTATCATTACATATTATACCGATTGCGTCACAATCCGTTTTTTCCAAAGCATATTGCAGACCATCATTATAAGCTCCAGTACAGCCACCATTAGTGGTTCTTTCAATTATAATAGAATCAGGAAACGCTTTATGCAATTTATCTTTATACTCTTGACGAGAGGCATTATCCACAATAATATGATAAGCAACCTCATGCTTATAGGATTCGTACAATGATATCCACTGGTCTAGCCTCGGATCATCATTCATTGTAATCGTTATACACGCTATCTTCATTTTTTACTATATTTATTGTAGTAAATAGTAATATCTCCTACTAATCAATTTCAAATCAAATTATAATGCTTTCCAAATCTTTTGTATGCTGCTCT
>CAZSNC010000036.1:1752-3879 GCA_964608405.1 uncultured Gammaproteobacteria bacterium
TTTTAATAATGCTTTTAGCTCTTTCCTGTAAAGATAGACCTGTCAAATCTATGGCTCCGTATTCTGTAACAATCCAATGGGCATCTGCTCTTGGCGTCACAACACCTGCTCCTTCATCCAGAATAGGGACAATCTTACTTTGACCGTTTTTCGCTCTGGAAGGGAATGCAGTTATTGATTTGCCCCCTTCTGACATTGTTGCACCCTTCACAAAATCTAGTTGACCTCCCGTTCCGGAAATAATTCGAGTACCAATAGAATCCGCTGATATCTGACCCGTCAGATCCATCTGCACTGCGGAATTAATAGCTACCACCTTTGGATTCCGAGCAATCACATACGGGTCGTTCACATAGCCAATATCCATCATGAGAATACTGCGATTGAAATCCACATATTCATAGAAATCCTTAGTTCCAAGAAGGAAAGAAGCAACTACACGCCCCCTGTCAATCTTCTTATTTGCTCCTGTTACAACACCCATCTTCATCAATTCCAGAACTCCGGCTGAGAACATTTCTGTATGTATGCCCAAATCCTTTCTATCTCTCAGGAAGAATGCTAAAGCATCTGGCAAAGCACCAATTCCCAACTGAAGACATGATCCATCATCAATAAGTTCCGAGATATTCTTTCCTATCTTCTTCTCTATCTCAGAAGGTATCATTGATAAGTGCTCCGGTAACGGTCTGTCATCCTCAACAAAGTAGTCAAAGGTATCTATCGGTACAAGTGCATCTCCGTATGTATGCGGCACATTGCGGTTTACAACTGCTATCTTTGTCTTTGCTACTTCAAGAGCTGCTACTGAACAATCTACGGAACCTCCAAGCGATACATATCCACCCATACCAGGAGTAGATACAGAGACCATCGCAACGTCACACCTTACAGCCCCAGAGCGGTATAGTTTCTGCGTATCACATAGGTGTACCGGTATATAATCTGCAATTCCAAGATTAACATTCGGTCGTACTGTTGGTCCTACAAAGAATGCTTGGTCAAAGAAGATTCCCTGATATTTAGGGGCTGAATATAGGGCTGGTCCTTCTGTATAAGAATGGTGAAAATGAATATCATCAATCTCGCCTGCGTCAGCACGTCTGCACAGTGCCTCAATCAGAATGAAGGGCACATGTGCAGCACTGCTGATATGAATGTGGTCGTGTGTCTTAACAACACTTACGGCTTCGTCTGCAGAGACGAAATTAAGAGGTCGCATTACTTACTCCTGCGGAGTCTTCCACTGTATCTTGTTGTGCTTGGCAAGGATGTTCTTCGCCATCTTAACCATAGGAGGTCCAATAAACTTATTGTCCTTTACGGCAACTCCCTTACCTTCCCGTACTGCTTCTTCTGCAAGTTCCACCATTTCGGTGGCCCAAGCGACTTCTTCTTCTGAAGGAGAATAGTATTGGTGTACAATAGGCAGTTCCTTGGGGTTGAGGACTAACATGCCATCAAAGCCAAGTTTCTTTCCTAGAATAACTTCTTTCTCCAGATCTTCAAGGTCATGGACTTTGATATGAACGGTATCAATAGGAATAATTCCGGCAAAACGTGCTGCATTTACAATAGCATTACGCGCATAGAATATACTTTGACCTTCATCATCGTGTTTGCCACGGATGTCGGTTACATAGTCTTCGCAACCAAATGCCACGGCTACTACACGATTGGGGCAAGCTGTACTGATATCTTTAATATTTACTATCGCACCTGCTGTCTCAATTAGAGGGATAATCTTAAATGTACCAATAGGAATATGCTTCTCGTACTCAATCGTCTCAAGAAGTTTTCCTACGAAATAAATATCTTCACCCTTTGTAGCTTTAGGATACATAAATCCGTGTACACCTTCTATAGTCAATTGCATCAAATCCTTGAGAAGTTCTCCACTCTCACGGTCATTGATTCTGGGAAAAATAAGTTTTCCGTTAAGGTCGTCCCGCTGGACAAATGCTTTAATGTTATCCCTTGCCAGCTGTTTGTCAAAAACTGGTACGGAGTCCTCTATGTCAAGAAGAAGCACATCGGCGTCACGACGAACAGAGCTGTCCAACAGTTTGTTGTTGTGCGCAGGGACAAACATTAAACTGCGCATCAGGTAATTATCACTCATTTTTT
>CAZSNC010000037.1:0-3701 GCA_964608405.1 uncultured Gammaproteobacteria bacterium
TATCTTTTTTGACAGTTGTTGATGCCTCGGTAGAGCCTACGGTTTCACCCACTTCATTAAGAGCTGTAACTTGTGCATATAGGTTATATCCGACACCTGAGAGGGTACTGGTTCTGCTTGATGTAAGCCCTGCTGGGGCACTAAGTGAAGTGTAGGTTGTTAATACTGAGCCGTCATACCGCCCAAGCGCCCCAGGACCGATAGCTATATATAAACAGCCCGCAATCTGCATGAAGTAGCACTGTAAATCGGCTGTAAATGTAGCTCCTGATATTTCAGTCCATGTTCCACCGTCTGTAGATTTCCAAGCCTTTCCGTTTGATATGGCTATAATTTCCGTTGTTCCGTCTGATTTTAAAAATTCAGTAGCACCGTCTATGGTGTCTCCTATGTCTGCCCCGTAGTAAGCAGTTCCCCAACGGGTTTTCCACAATCCGTCTTCAACTTGGATTAAATTCTTTGAAACAATGGCTTCATTTGGGGCAACCCTAGCTTCTTCAAGTAGTCTATTGCTTCCCCCTATAAAGTCCTTGATCTCATAAGTGAGTTTCTGTTTTTTTTTACGGTTTCCCCGTCTTAGCCTAATCATGTTGAAACACCGAAGCCTAATCCTGCTGTATTTCCGTCATCTTCGATGTTTCCTGGTACGCCCCAATAACTTGAGAGGTTTACTTCCCGCATTTGTTCCAGTCTTGCCTCGGCCATGTCCATCATGTCTGGGTCAACACCGCCTTCTGCCATGTGTGCAGCTATAAAATACGAAAGAAAGTACGGGTCTGGCACTTCAACCGTGCTTGATGTTGCTGTGGATTTTGTCGCCTGTTTATAATACGGGTAATCTATATAAAGTCCTGCGTCAATGTCTATTCTGGGGTTGAAATGTAAATCAAATCCCGCTTTAATATTTCCCGTAAAGTAACAGTAATAATCGTCCGAGTTCCGCCATTTAATAACTTCCTCAGGGGGTACAACTTGCCAAAATGTTCTTGTTCCCGTTGCTGAAGAGCTTGAAGTAACAACATAACCTCCAGGTCTTGCCATGTCTGAAGGACAGTCATAATCATTTTCTGAATCTGTGGTAACGGTATCTCCACCCAAACTTGAAGCTGCACCTGAGTTTGTTGTCCAAAGTTCACGCCATGTAGTATTCTCGTAAAATTCCCACCTGCCTACACCAATATTCAAAATTCCCCTAGCCACCGTCCACTCATCGTCGGTAGATGCCCATACATCTTTATCCTGTTCGAGAAGGTAGTACGCGTTGTTTACAATGTCTGATTCCGTTAGTGCTGACATATTTAGCCACAAAAAAAGGCACGGATAAATTCCGTGCCGTCTTCCCCCACTCATGGGGATATCGAGCGAATACTATATTATACCATAAATCACGCCTTAATTGAATACTTACTTGACGTTAATTTGGTTAATTTTGGCTGTTTAATCTTGAAACTTCTCCTCGCGGGAACATTTATTTTAAACTTGGGCGGGGCTGTTATTTTTATACTTATCTTCTTAGGTTTTTTAGCCTTTTTAGTGGCATCATATTGATCTTGTAGTTCTTCAAGTTTTTTCACAGCTTCATCTTGGCTAATTACCCCCAACTCCCAAGCCTTAACAACGTCGTTTTTAGCACTCGTGATTTTACCTCTATAATCAGAAATCAATTCTTTATCAAGAGTGTCATTCCCTGTGGATTCGGGGGCTTCAACACCAAAACCCATCGACAATGTTTTAACATCTCCGTCTTCGTCTTTATACAACAGTTCATCACCGACTACGGTGTATGGTTCGTCTGAATATTTGAATTTAATCTTTGCGATGTCCAGCTCTTTTGAGGTTGCAGGTGTTGACCCTATTTTTTGGGAGAGATCGGTTTGTTTCGACATTAAATTTTCAATTTGCTTAACACCCTGATCGACAGGTATATCTCCCCTTTTCATTCCGGCCTTAATGTCGTTGATCTGAAAATCTATGGAGTTGATACCGCTTTCATATTTTTGTAGTTGTTCATCTTCAGTTCTTTTCTCTCCACCCATAAATCTTCTTAAAACGGGGGTTGTGTTAATGGGTGAACCTTGTTTGTTTTTATCGCTTATATATTGATCTGGAATAAACGGTTTTGTTGCCATTTCCCCAACTCTTACAAGCCCACCTCCGTAACTTTCCGCCAAGTGTTGAATCCTTGCGGGTGAAATATTTGTTTTTTGTCCTATCATTCTAAACAATGGTGAAGTGTAAGAACTGTCTTGATACCCTGCTGGGTAGTTCTTTTTATAATCAGGTACAATCGGAGTATTAAAGTAGAAATTCTTATTGGCGGCCTGTTCAGCTATCGGTTTAATAGCTGTTGGTATTAAACCTCCCACATCATCAATAGGAGAAAATGATTTTAAGAACGAAGCGATACTGTTTCCGAAATTTGTGTCCCTTCCCCTTGCATAATCAATAAATGATTCAATCGGATTAACAACCTTACCGACCTCAGCTTTGGGAATTTTGATATATCTAATTCCATTTCCCCTTGCCTGTTGGTTCGGAAGCATAAATATAAAATTGTCTGTTTTATCTCTTGGGCTTAAAATCCTTTCATCATAATATTCTGGAAATTGACTATTCCATGCGTATAAAGCCATAGACGGTGCAACTATTCCAAAACCCACTCTTGCGGCAAATGTTCCCGGTTGAGATTTTGCAGTTCTGAACATTCTATCAATACCTTGTATTCTTGCATTGAGATAAGCATATATAGCATTTATATTTGTCATTTTTGAGCCTCTTCTCGCAAAGTTTACAGTACCCTCCTGCGACCAGTAGGCAGCCTCTTTTAGGGCATCTTCAACTGACAGTCCATTTTTGATTGCCGTTTTATAGGCATCTGAAAAGACCATAATTCTTGTTGGTTGTTCTGAATATTCACCCAAAAGCTCAAGTCCTCTGAATATGTCTTTTGGTGATTTAATGGTGAAAGATTTGGTTTTTGACAATTCTTCTGCGGTTCTTGCTACATACGGTCTATTTAATGAAATTCTAGTTGTCTTGCCACCTGCTTTTAGAAACTCTTTATATACATCGTCTTTTTTGAGAAGGTGTGCAAATCCCGCAACCCACTTAAGGGGATTGACGCCTTTGTTTATGAAGGCAGATTGTAAATCCCTTGTAATGTTTGGTACTAGAAATTCAGGATTAACGCCCGTTGTCATTGTCCTAAATACATCTGTGGGGAATTTAAGAATTTTTGTGAGCATTGTAAGAGATTCCTCAGACATTCCCCTTGCAGCGTCGGCAACCTCTTCGGGTACGGAATAATAAACCTTCTTGCCGTTCTCAAATAACGAGATAGAGTTGTTTTGACTGATTATATTTGTCTTCTTAATTGCTTCAGGAAATATCTTTGATAATCCTGCGATGGTTTTAGCGACTTCCTGACGCCTTCCCAATGACACTAATTTATAAGTGTTTTCTACTATGGATTGAATTGGGTCGACTATTTCCTTGTCGCTTCCTTTGATCTTAAATACTACATTTTGTTTTCCTACCGAACCCGCACCTCTTTTTATAGGTATTCCAAGCATTTCGTCAACATCTTCCATTACTCTTTTCATTGGTACATAAAATTGATTGTTTTTCTTCATAGCCTCAAATGATTCTTTGCTCATTACCCCCGTATCAACCAAATATCTTTGAACTAGACCATCTTGGTA
>CAZSNC010000038.1:0-3332 GCA_964608405.1 uncultured Gammaproteobacteria bacterium
CAAAAAACCGAATTTAATTCCATTAACTTCCTTAATTTCAAAGTTATCCTGTCCGACAAACGAAATTAAACTATCTTTTAAATACAATTTTGTTTCTTCCAAACCGCTTTTTCCGTAATTACCGCTGTGGTTGTTTGCTAAAGAGACAATATTCGCCCCCGCCATACTTAGGCCTTCAAGCATTTTTGGGGGTGCACAGAAAGTAAATCCGCCAAAATGGTTTGGACAATCTTCAATTATGGGATTTTCCAAATTCACAAAAAATATGTCTGAAGCTCTTGTATACTCCCTAATTCTTTCCGTCGTATAGGAATAATTATTAAGTGACAGTGCAGTTTCTCTGACATTGCGCCCCAGCATTACATCTCCCCCAATAATTACCGTTACATTTAGTGATTCCTGCCCGGTTGTACCTCCATCAGGAAAATCTTTTTGAAACGATGCATTTTCATTCTTTGGATAATTTATTAATCTTAATCCAACGACAAATCCACTAAGTAAAAATAAAAGCAAGACAAGAAATGAAGTCTTCAATCTCCGCATATGACAATTATATATGAGGAATGCGAATATTTAGGATTTTAATTCCCTTTATAATGCAAGAAGTATAGCGGAAACGATCAAGACTAATCCCAACCCCAGTCCGACATAAGAAGGAACCACATATCCAGCATCGGGAAGCTGCGCTGCCGACGTCAGAGTTGGTGTAATTATCTTAGTCGGAGTTGCTGTTGCGGCAGTTGTAACCGTTGGAGTTAGACCTGCTTTAATGGTAGGCGTTGCGGTAGGAGCCTTCGTTGGCGTTGGTGTCGCGGTAGGCTTTTTTGTTGGTGTTGGGGTTAACACTTTTGTAGGGGTCGGACTCGGGCCACTCGGTATCACAACCGTAAATGTAGCTGTTGCCGTTTCGGTATCTGGAATATTTAGAATATCCTGACCGTTTGATTTTTGAGTAATGATACTCATACTCGGATCAAACCTGAGAGTAAATGGATTAGTCTGGGGAATCTTATTTACAGTCAATTTAAAACTCGCAAGAAGCATATCCGAGGAAGTTGCATAACCCGTTGCCCCGATGTTTGCACAGGCAACCTCTATTGCGATATTTTGTCCCTCGGTTGCAATTGATTTTGTAGGACAATTCCAATTACCCGATTTTTCAATAATTTGGTTTATCTCAATATCCGATGCGGTAATTTCAGGAGAAGTACCCGTAAAAGGATAAATAAGTCTTAATCTAACCGAGGAAATAGCAACACCTGAGGTGTTAAAGTAAATACTTACTGGTAAATTGTCCCCTATATTAAAACTTCCCGATGTGGGAAATAGAGAGACCCTAGCCTGTCCTCCCGGAACTGCAGCTTTTTCCCTCAGTTCCTGCTGCTGGCGCATAAGCATCACACCGGCAACAACACCACCTGCCAAAATAACAATCCCCAATATAGAAGCGATTACGCTCTTTTTAGACATGTAGATACTTTAATCATTTAATCACTTTATATCGGTAAGTTTCAAGTGGCTTTTTGGAGGAGAATGAGAAAAATATTGAGCCTGGATCGGGAATCGAACCCGAGACCTCATTCTTACCAAGAATGCGCTCTACCGACTGAGCTATCCAGGCATCTCTGAAATTATATCCGTTTTTTTGTTTTCTAACAAACGAAAAAGTGGTAATTGGAAAATTGCTGATACCCTGATAAAATATCTCTCTATATGGCAAAGAAAGGTGCACGCGAATTAGTCGGTATGATCTGTGGTGTCTGCAAGTCACAAAATTACGTGACCGAACGGAATAAGGTTAATATGGACACAAAAGGCAAAGGAAAACTACAAATTAAAAAATACTGTAAAAAGTGTAAAAAGCACACACTGCATAAGGAAACCTCTAAGTTAAAATAACCCGCCCGTAAAATGAGGGAGAGATATTATGGAAATATTTAACCCAAACCACCCAAATGCAAATATCCATGGAATGGTAGAACAAAATGGTTCTATAACATGTAAAACACGAAATGGGTTATTATGTACTGGTTGCTGTACAGGTCTTCGGATAGAAGAAGACGGCGTTCTTTTAAAAGAAGAAGGTTTTAATTGCCCGGCCCAAATGATTGCTCAAGGTTGTAAACATGTGATTAATAATCAAGAGGAGAAAAGGTTTAACGTATGTCCAAAATATCATTGCAGTAGTGATATATATCACTTCCGAAAACACCACGATATCGAGCAAAAACAAAGATTGGGTATCGAATTACTATCTTGTTTGGTTAACCGCGAAATTGGAAAAAGTGTATTTGATGAAGCTTCAAGAAGATTATTGGGGGAATAATTTATTTATTTGCAAGCTATGTCATATGTGTCACTAATTAATCTTTCGAAATTTTTCCGACACATTTTTTTGTATTAAATCTTTCACAAGCTATTCCAGGTTTAAAATACCTACAATCCGGATTAAATTGACACCCTCCAGTACTTTGGGACATTCTCTTGATTTCAGCCAATTCTCTCTGTGCCTTAGGATCCCCAAATTCACGCATCAATTCTTCTGCAAAAGTTAAGGCTTTCTCAGTCGTTATTGTTTCCTTTGATTTATTATTCATATAAATACAGCTACAATATTATTATAGGTTGTTGGTATTGTACACTCGATAATAATTGATTACAAGTATTTGGATAATCGAATATAATTAGTCTAATTATGTCCGACAATGTTGGAAAACTTGTTGTTGTTACCGGTTTTTCCGGAGCGGGTAAAGATACCCTTATAAATATGCTTCTGCAAAAAAGAAGCGATTTTGACTTGGTTGTCACCCACTCCACCCGCCCTCAACGTCCGGGAGAAATCCCCGGAGTTCATCACCATTTTGTCAACTACAGGGAATTTCAGACATTAATTCAAAAAGGTGAAATGCTTGAATATGTTAAATACGGCTCGTTTTACAAAGGGACAAGTAAAGAAGCTTTCAAAAAAATATTTGATGGAAAAAACCTAATCTGGCGCGTTGATTTATTAAGAGCAGCAACTTATGAAGAAACATTCACCCAAGTATTTGATGAAAAGACGTCACAAATACTATGTAAAAAATCAGTTAATCTGCTCATTAAAACCCCGTCTTACCGCAGTGCACTTTCAAGATATATCAAACGAGATAGAGAAAACCCGGATATTAAAGAGTTTGAAAAAAGGCTTCAAAGAGATGTTTCTTTGTACAACAAATACAAGGACAGATTTCAACATGTGATTGTAAATAAAACCGGAAAAATTAATGATTCATTAACAGAAATGGAAAATATTATTGACTCCATACTGTGACAACCCTCTAAACGTTATATTC
>CAZSNC010000039.1:0-1625 GCA_964608405.1 uncultured Gammaproteobacteria bacterium
ATCAATGACTGTAAAATCCTGCAACGAAGAAAATTCTCCGACATATTCTTCAATGACTTCATCGCGGTCATTTAATTTCCAACCATGAAGGCGTTGTCCTTGAAAATTAAACGTCACCACCCCTTGCGCAGGGCCATGCAATGGTTCACTGTACGTCAGCCATTGGTCTAATCCCTCTTGACGGTACGTCCTTACCTGATCTTTAGGATACCTCTTAAAAAATTCATCTTGCCCCATCCCGGCCGCTATCCCGCGTAAATCAGTACTTACTTTGTCAGCAGCGATGGCCAAAGGACTAAACGCCCCTGCCACAACCATAATGACTATCACTATAATTTTTAACACAGCACTCTTTCAAAGTAATTAGGATTTTCTGATGATCACCGTGCCAGCACGATCAGGGATTCCAACGGCATGTTCCGGTTTATCAGCCATAAATTCGTTAACTGCTTTAGAAACACCCCACTCGGATTCAGGTGAATTATAATCATGTAGAAAGATATATCCGCCTGTGCTTAAACGCGGATAAAAGAATTTCATCGCTTCCTTCGTCGATTCATAAAGGTCAAAATCAATCATCACAAAAGCAAACTTTTCTCCTTCAAGCCCCTTGGCGCTCTGAGGAAAATTCCCTTGCTTGAAAACGATATTGTCCAGGTTGCCAATATTGCTTTTTACCAGCTCCATGCTCGTTTTATTAAATCGAGGGTCTTCTCCCTCCTTGATCAAATGTTTTGGAAACCCTTCAAAAGTATCAAACAAAAAAAGCTTCTTCTGTGGCGCCAAGTCGTGGATAAACTTACTCATATGCCCCTTAAATACCCCTGCCTCTGCAAACACGCCAGGTATCTGCTTGTCCTGTATATTCTTGATAGCTAACAATACCGCCCCGCAACGCACCGGGTCAAAAGTACTGACGAGCATTTTTTGCTGGGCGGGAGTCAAAAAATATTTCAAGAACCATCCCTGGGCCATGGGCCCAAAGCCAACAACAAACACAATCCCCTTCATCACCACGGCCTTAATTTTTTTCACTAACATCCTCGTCCTCCCTCATTAAGAGTCTTTTTGCCAACTTAAAACAACCTGCGCAAACAATTCGTTAGTATACCCCAGAGCAACAACAACTCCAATTAATTTTGACACAATAAACCCAGATTCTGCAAAGGTAATCGATGAGAGCACCACCTATTACCATATCCGAGATAAATAAACTCTCCTCTGCCAAATCCTAGAGAGCACACAATAACTACTTACATTCTATATCGTTAAGGATCGAATCTGGTGTGATGCTTTTGCTTATACATGCGGATCGTTGAGAAGGTTCTCCTAATTGAAAACCAGACTTCTTTTTTGGTTTAGAATCTTTATCTTCTTGTAACGCTTTATCAAAATCTGAGTGGTGTATTGCAGCTGACTGGTCTTCCTCACCAATTGCAATGACTTTCTGATACATACACCCATGAAAAATAAAGCTAAGAAGAATGGTTAAATATATTTTTGTCATTTGTTTACCCGTTCAAAAAAACTTCCTATTGTTGATAAAACGCAGAAATTCTTATCCTCCTATTTACGCTCCTATGAATTTAATTATTATAGTTTAGATAGAAATTCCCACAAATTAT
>CAZSNC010000039.1:1635-2146 GCA_964608405.1 uncultured Gammaproteobacteria bacterium
TTATTTAGATGGTCTTTAACAAGAATCTCTATAATCAAGCCTGGGCAACTTTACGAAGAATTTCGGATATGAACGTCTGATAACGAATACCCAGTTTGGCTGCTTTCTTCTTTAAACCATCCAAATCGTATTTGCTGACTCGAATATTCAAAACAGCGTTTTTCTTGCGGACTTCAAGAGCGCGAACAATTTCTTCGAACTCCTTTTTAGCTACAGGGACGAATTTCTCTATATTTTCTTCGATTGCCTTCTCTTCTCTGGTCAATTTGATAGTTCTCATAAAAGCCCTCCCTTTTTGTATATTTTCGTAAATTTACGACTCGGGTATATCTTCTATGGAAAGTGGGTAAAAATAGCCCCAACGGGATTTGAACCCGTGTTTAGAGACTGAGAATCTCGCGTCCTGACCAGGCTAGACGATGGGGCCGCTTAAAAAGAATTAAGGGGACCTCTATTTATCAAATAAAGATCCCCTTATCCTAAGTGGCGGTGCCGACGAGAGTTGAACACG
>CAZSNC010000039.1:2156-3193 GCA_964608405.1 uncultured Gammaproteobacteria bacterium
AACTACACCACGACCCCGTGAAACGAAAATCAAGAACGATAGTTTACTGATGCATACGCTATTTGTCAAACGATAAATACGGACAAGACTATCGAAATTTAATATGGGCAAGGAAGGAATTGGCGCCTTCCACTCTCTTCGTTCGTTTCAGGTCGGCCACCCGCCCTATAAACTGCTCTTATTCATCGCAGTTTATAAACAAGGCTCCCTCAATTCCTTCCCACATCAATTTTAATTCTATATATGGGCAAGGAAGGAATTGAACCCTCAACCTTTCGGATGTAAGCCGAATGCTCTAACCAGTTGAGCTACTTGCCCGAATATGTTTAGTTTATGCCCACTGTTTAATACCGTCAATCCAACCAAAAACACGGGAACATAAAACAACGTCGGAGATTATAATTCTAAAGGTGCCAAAGGGCAATGTTTTTCTCTTACCCTTACTTGATTTTGGTATCGCCAATAATGGCGCATGAAATTGTTGTCGTGGTATCCCACTTATTTTCGACCAATATTTCTCACTCACATCTATTGCTTGTGATGGATGAATATTAATACGTCCTCTAATTCTATCTAGTGGTATGTTACAATTCTTTCTAATAAACAGCATCATCAACTTAATCATCACCGGGTCAGTATTCGCAAACACAAAGAGATTTCGTGTTTTCTTATACCCTTCCCCCCAATATAGCGCCGCGCAAACAAGAGTTAGTTCAAAAGGGCTGTACGTTTAAATCCTTTTTGACGAAGTTTTATTGCAACTTGTGCTTTTTTGGAAAGCATACATCCTTTATTTTATTCAACCCTAATGGGCATTACCATGAATGGAATGCCGTCTTGATAGAGTTGGCGTTGCAGTGCGAAAACGGTGTAGTTATGAAGCCATCGGCGCAGGAAAGATTCCTGGTTAAAGACGAGTTGTCCGCCGAAGAATACGGCGCTGGGATACTGGCCGACAATCTGGCGTGCCAAAGTATCGACTTCGGTAATAACTTCTGTTCCCACGTGGGTACGTGATTCGGCGAGATATCCCTGCT
>CAZSNC010000040.1:0-3162 GCA_964608405.1 uncultured Gammaproteobacteria bacterium
ACTTGTAATGCTTCTGACTGACAGCGCTTCGATTAGGGACGTGTTGTTGTTCCCGACGATGAAGCCTTTGAGCTAATATTAACGCTGGGAACCCTTGATTTTAAAAGGTTTGTGATTTTGAAAACGCCGTTTAGGATGCCAATCGGATGCCAAAGTCCCCAAAGCTCGATAAAATCGTACATTTTACAAATTAGATTTTCTATAGGACCACGAGAATTCATACCTCGTGGTTTTAATTTGTAGAGATTAGTGAACTTCTGTTCTAGAAGTGTAGAGGTCTGTAAGATGAAGTCACGGTAATTTTGGAAATTCCATCGCACATTGGAAATAATTAGCCCTGCTCCATATCCTTATCTTAAGGATATGGAGGTGAAGATCATGACTGTAATTTGGGGAGCAAACCTAGCAATTGCCTTGGGCAGACTTATTTCCGTTTATGTTAGGTCACGAAAATCGCGATTGATAATTCTTCTTTTTATCATAGTTTATATGCGGTCATATACATGGCGGTGCAAGTCTGGAAAGCCTTGATATCATTGGGATTTTCCCTCATCATGTTTCCCTCATGGTTTCCCTCGTGCTATTTCGTATCATGAGGCTTTACGTCGCTGATAAGGGAAAACGCAAGGGAAAGAAAATCTGATAACACGTTATAACACAAAACGGTATCGGACTGTTGAAATGCATCTATTATACTTCATCAATATCATGGTGAGACTTGTCGGCCAGTTTTTGTCTGTTTATTTCATCCATCATACCAGAAGTAATGATACCCGCAGGAAGTGCTACAATTGCAATTCCCATAAAGGAAGAAATCATAGTAACTATTCGCCCAGCTACAGATACCGGGTATATATCACCGTACCCCATCGTTGTTAATGATACTGTTGCCCAATATACAGCATCAAAGAAATTGTTGAATGTATCTGGCTCTACATTGAAGATAACTAATGCTGACACAAGTGTGTATATTACTGCAATTCCACAAACAACGAGGAGAGATTCCTTCGTCTTCTTGAATACTCCCAATATCATCTGTATATTGCTGGAATATCTTACCGCTTTGAAAACTCTGAAAACACGCAACGTTCTGAGCAAACGAATTACCTTCAACAAACGAAGTCCGCTATTAACAACAGTTAAAGAGGGTAGGATTGCAAGTATATCTATTATTGCCATTATGGTAAAAGGGTATAAAACAAATGACTTTAAGCCTTTTTCCAGTTGATAATCAGCGGTTATCAATCTGAGAACATAGTCGATAATAAAAACAACGACAGTTACTTTATCTATGATGTCAAAGGCAGTATTTGTTGTTTTGAAAGCTAATGGAATTATACTCGCTATGATCGTAATCATCATAAATACATCATATATACCTGATAGCGAGTTAGATTCATCGGCAACTTCTATAATGTCAAAGATCTTTTTCCTTATTCTCATATCTCGAGCCTCGTGTTTTAAGGGTTTATTCATCTTGAATTCTATCATTATATTTTTACGTTGTGTTCATAAAACTGACCATAAATCAATAATTATGAGTATCCGTTGATTGAATAACTATAGTATAATAGGGGTGCAACACAATTTAATAAGTTTCCTGTAACGAAACTGGCGTTTGGTAAAAACGTCAGTCTCTACTCATTCGTTACAGGATGAAATTGTGTCGCAGCAATCGAGGCTGACGATTTTTCGGTGTGGTAGCTTCGGTTGCCACACTTTTTTTGTTGCGGAGGCTGTCGATTTATGAAATGTCAGAATTGTGGAGCGGAAATAGATGCTCATTCCACTACGTGTAATTATTGTGGGGCTTCGATAACCTATGATATGCGCAGAGAGCAAGAACAGGTTAACAAACAGGGCTGTCCTAAATGTGGCAGTTCTAATGTGACATTTAACCGTGAAAAACAGGGGGATTACAAAGGCAAGAAAGGCACTACTATTGTTAGAAATACCGTAGGTGTATGCAAAGACTGCGGCTACACGTGGAATGTTGCAGGAAGTGCTCCTCAGAAAAAGGCACCCATATGGCTTTGGGTACTTGGCTGGATATGTATTTTCCCTGTTCCGTTAACTATCCTTTTGCTTCGTAAGAAGGATATGAAACCTGCCTTAAAGTATGGAATAATTGCCGCCGCATGGATTCTTTATCTGATTATTGGTCTTAGTGGTCGTAATAAGGATAATAATACAAACAACACTACTCAGGATACTACTCCTCCGCAGACTCAGATTACCGAAGTTGAGAGCGAAAGCGAGACAGAAATCACAACAGCAGCTGCTTCAAGCGCTGATAATCAGATTGAGCTTGTCGCCGGTGAGCTCGGTGAATACGGACAGATAATTGTTCTTGGGGAAGGTACAGAATTTGCCGATACCAACTATTGCTATTTTGTACCTGCTGGAACGTATCAGGTTACTAATATAGGCGAATATCGTACTCAAGTTGATGTAAACAAAAATGAAACCGCTACCGAGACAGATATAGACGGTAACGAGTATGACGTATGGGCTGATTGCACCCCTTATTTGATAGACGTTAATGACACTGTGGAGATAACGGTACAGGAAGGTTATTTCATAGAAATAGAAGAACCAACTCATCTGATGCTTGTACCAGTAAATTAATGATAGCCATTATAACATGATGTAAGTGTAACGCCCCTTCTCTGTGAGGGGCGTTATTACTTACCTTGCTTGACTGTGCTTTACCTTCTTCTCCGATATAACTTCACTTGTGATCTACACTGATCCCAGCGACGGATATGCTTCATATGCATGTGCAGACCTTGCTGTCCTCGGTGTAAGCGGTGACTATGGTCTGGATTCTGATTCGACAGTAGGCAGACTCCTCATGCTTGCTGCACCATATGTATGCTGTGATGGAATTAATGAGACAGGATTGGGTATAGCGTTACTTGAGCTTGATATTCCTGAGACGCACCAAGATACCGATAATCCGGATGTAATCTTCTACTCGATGATTAGAGTCATACTCGACAGCTGTGCTTCTGTTGATGAGGCAATTGATCTGCTAGGTCAGTATGACATGAACTCAGCACTTGGTGTTACATACCATCTGTTTATCTGCGACAGCAGCGGAAGATCGGTCGTAGTAGAGTGGATAGAGAATGAGATGTATGTTAACGAGGCAGATACCTG
>CAZSNC010000041.1:0-1387 GCA_964608405.1 uncultured Gammaproteobacteria bacterium
TTCAGGCATATATTACACCTCCATATTAATAATTTTTCTAAAATGACTGTTTTATTATCGATTTTTAATATCAAGACGGATAGTTCTTTCATCCACTTGACTTCCGGTAGTCTCTATTTCACACGTAACGGAATATCTTTTTCCGACTTCCCCTCCTGATGCCATAAATATTACAGAGGCAGAAGTATGATAATCGTGTGTTATTACTAATGAGCTAGCAGACACATATATGGTATGGCTTTTGATTATTTCATTTGGAGAAAGCCATTCGCTCCAGTCAAAACCATAAAATAAGTTTGCAGAAGGGTCTTTTATTTTAATTGAATCATCTATCATCCGCACCTCTTTATCTCTAAAATTCTTTCTTCTCTACTGATATAGAGTGTTCTACAATGCTTTGGCATAACAAAAACAAAAGGGAGTACAGGAGGCGTAAAATGCCCCCAATAATTTCGTCCCCAATACGTTTTGCCAAAAAGTTTTGATGAAAGGATGTAGCCGTTCATATTACTAATCCTTTGTCACAACGATGGAGAGTCTATCTCCGGTATCTTGATTTACTGTGGCAACAATCCTGTTTTTGTCGTCCAATATGCTACGAAAAGCTAATGAGGTAGTATCACCACCAGACAGTTTTCCAAACAACACCGCCGAGATTATTTGCAGAATATCTTTAAATGTATAAGTACCTTCTATTATCAAAGACAAGATTTCACTAACATCAATATCATTAACCGCCGATTGTATTTCACCAAGAGTAAAGGATATGTCGGCTATGGAAGAGGCACTCGCCAGTCCTAATCCGCATGCGGAAGTGATTGTTCTGTTCTCGTAGCCCCATATTTCGCTTGCAGATGTTGATGTAGAAATGCTTGTCAGTTCTCGCTGCTCATAATTCCATATTTCACTAGCGCTTGTTGTTTCAATATTGGAAACTGATAATTCAGAGGCGAGCCCCAAATTAGAAGCAGAAGTAAGCATCCTGTTGTCATAATTCCAAACTTCGCTAGCAGAAACAGGGTTTGGAAATTGGGATGTTAGTTCTCTATTTTCATATAACCATATTGTACTAGCAGATATACCATTTGGAAAAGCGTCTGTTAAAGTCCTATTAGCATAAGACCATATTGTACTAGCTGATATGCCTTCCGGAAAATCTTCTGTAAGTGTTCTTTCAGAATAATTCCAAATCGTGCTTGCTGATATCCCCTCTGGAATTGGTTGTGTAATTGTTCTGTCTTCGTAGTTCCAAATTTTACTAGCAGACGTATCTACAATATTTTGTACTTCTGTCGGGCTGGCTATTGCTAAGTCAAACCACGATGTCACAATTTTTATGTTTGTATCATTATTTAACCCTTGTATGTACAACCGGAGAATATCGCCG
>CAZSNC010000041.1:1397-3145 GCA_964608405.1 uncultured Gammaproteobacteria bacterium
TCATTCACGCCCGTATTTATATAATATGAGTTTACAGGTTGCATGATATTTTCTGGTTCTATACCACCCTCTTTTAGGGTAGCGTATATCGTATAATCGTCTCCTCCCGAGATTCCATTTACGGTGCACCTTACGAGCATGCTTCTCGAGGCGTTGGAAGTATAAGAGCTTACAAGTAAAGGGGAGGAGATATTTTGGTTATTGAGTATGCTGTTGTGAATTTGCTGCATATAATACCTCCTCGCAAAGGTTAAACTAACGTCAAGAATTCTTGTGCAATGGTTGAAAGATGAGATATAAGAAGCAACATGCTATAACGGTCGTTTCCGTCTATAACACAACATGCAACCAGTCTATCCCCTGCGGCAGCCGTACCCGCCTGAATCCAGTCAGTTGGAGTAAATGTCGCTAAAACCCTTGCTTTTACATCAAATCTGTATATTTGATTATACAAAGATGCGGTATATATATCTAAATATCCAAAACGCCCCTCGTTATCAAACGGTGCATATTTACCGCATGAACCAGTTGTCAGGTTCTTTGTTTTGCCATCGTATACAATATTGTTTGACCATAAACCAGTTGTACCACCGGCAATATCCAGCATATCTAAAGTGCTCGTATTCCCACCTCTAAACGAGAAAACATAGGAGTGGCGAGAATATTTGTTTACATCTGGTTCTATACCAAAACTCGGAATGGACGTACAGCCCGCTCCCATGTTCCCACCTCGGTTACCAAAGTAGGTTACATGCCAAGCATTGGCATTAATAGAGTTGGTGCCGTTGCTTATCGTTTGAGTTGTATAATTGTAAGTATATGTAACCGCGTTAGCGGTTGTCCATAATAAAATCACGTTCGGGTTTTCAATTACATATTTTGCATTTGAAGAAGGGGTAACTGTCCAGTTTGTACCTGTTGTATAAACGGGACTTGCTCCTGCGGTATGTGATTTAATTATTCTTCTTTGATTAACCGCTGTTGGTATAGAAGTATCTTCAACAATTCTTATTTGAAAATTTCTATATTCGTTTTCCAACACAGTACTATCTCCGCCTGTTGCCTGTCCTGTCAAAGTGGCTGCGCCTATGCCGGTTGCTTGTAAACATCCTTTGATTACCGAGCCGGATACGTCGTAGGTAGCCGAACCAGAAATAAAACCCTCCCCGGGCTTTCTGTCATAAGGCACATATTGCTCGTCCAAAGCAACTGCTGAAAAGTCGGTAGAAACAGTAGAAGGCAAATTTGTTTGGCTGAGCGAAGCTAGTGTGTTTGAAGCTACTTCCAAAGATTTAAACGACGTGGCAGATTGTACACCTGCGCTAAGCATGTACAGCTTGCCAGATATAATTTCATAACCATCCCCCGCCACGGGCGTAAAACTGAGAGCGTTGCTTAGAACAATCGTGGGGGTTGTTCCCTCACTATTTGCAATAATCCAACGTTCTTCAATGAGACCGGACGAACCGGCGGCATTGCCTATAATTCTTACTCTGAAGCCAAACTCGCCACTTCCCCCACGATTTGACAACATGTTTGCACCAACTGCGGTAGGAAAAGGGGTACCTATAACAATGGAGTCAAGAGTAGCTCCTGCCGCCAGAGTACCGACAAGCGAGAACGAAGGGGCAAAAACGCAACCCGCGCCCGCCCCAAAAGCACCTCCTAGAGCAGGAGAGCCTAGAAAGTCCCATGATTTTGTTACAAAATTGTATCTGTTTAGCACGGTTGCTGACGTAAGCTGATAT
>CAZSNC010000042.1:0-2867 GCA_964608405.1 uncultured Gammaproteobacteria bacterium
AAGAATACGTCCTGGCAGGGAGTCCAATGAGGACAGGCCAGAATACTTCACATTATAGGGAACATCCTGCATAGTAAATACATAATTAGTCGCAACCCTATTGAGAGCATTAAACAAAACATAAACCAATACATAACCGACTATCATCCCACACCAGAGATTTCTGCCCTTCTTACGTTCCGAAATTTTCTTCGTACGTGCATAGGCAAAAAGGAAAGCAACTGCCAGAACTGTACATAATACTGTGCTTAGCCCGTTAACAACAAATCCAGCTTGCGTCATGGGACGATATCCAGACACCGTTGCTATAGGTTGGATAACAAAGAAAACCAGCAGGTGCCAAACAAGCCGAATTATACTTACTACAGCCACAGAAATTGCCAGAGTTTTTGTGCGTTTCTCCACCGCTTCGGGTAAGGATTCCTTGGAAATCAGAGTGCCGCAGGTAATTGGCAAAAACAGATATGTCAAAAAGTCCGGAATATACGTGGTTATGTCTTTAATGTTGGCAATCACCGAATATGCCACTCTAGATTCCGCACTAATATCACCAAGACCCCGACGAAACTCAATTGCCTCAAACACTTTTATAACATATAGAATTCCCACAAAAATAACGGAAATCGTACAGAAGA
This sequence comes from uncultured Gammaproteobacteria bacterium, assembly GCA_964608405.1. Taxonomy (GTDB): domain Bacteria; phylum Patescibacteriota; class Microgenomatia; order UBA8517; family UBA8517; genus GWB1-38-13. The sequence continues at coordinate 636 of CAZSNC010000042.1, forward strand.
TACCGGCTGACTTCCTGCTTGTCCTCCCAAAGACTGCTATCGCCGCCCATAAAACTAATCCCAGTTCCACAAAAGTAATTGCAAGCGATACATAATCCGTAACGCGAACTGACATCACAATATCTCTGTTGAAAAATTGCAATCCTTCTTCCAACACATTCAGCGGTAAAAATGCGAAAAAGAGTTCAATCAAAGAGTTTAATAAGCATCCCCACAAAGCAATTGCCATAGTGATTTTTGTTGTTTTTGATTTCATCTTCCCCTCCGTCGTAGCGAACCCCGTAAACTGTTTGCATCCTCAGTTTCTCGTCCAATAGCTTCATTACATAAAAATGAACACTTCTGTACAACGTTCCTAGGTATGCCTTGCCCCCTGCTTCTAATTCTACTTATCGAAAATATATCTACCTGTTTTTAGTTCTATACTATCTCTCGAAAACAACTAAACCAAGCTCATATGGGTGATCATAATATACAATGTCCTTTGCCTTCGATTTATACATGAGCATTTTGCAGATAATCAGAAAATCTCCGCCTCCACCAATAATCATTATCTCTGCCAGTAAGAATAACCAGAGGTTTCCAATTGCAATAGCAAGCCCCACTAAGCCAAAGCCCAAAATTAGTGTAGGCATGGCAGAACCCAAAATATACTGACCCTTGCGCAGAGGGCTGGAACAGCTGCAGTATGGCGTTAAATATTTCCAAATGACACCAAAGGAGATTGATTTAAAGTGATTTTCGGCAAATATGCTCCAAATAAGACCATGGATAGCCTCATGAGCTACAAAGAGTAAAATCATACCAACAATAAAGAGAAAATAGCTGATCACTAAATTAGACATCCCATCATCAATAGCTAAAGAATTGACTGAGAAATACAGAAGGGATGTAAGCACAACAAAGGGCAGCATCAAGACAACCGCCAGAACATTTGCCCGAACAATTCCACTTGTCAGGTCACTTCTCAAATATCCATCTTGTTCCATTTTGTTGCACACAAGTTCAAAATCCGCCTTGCGTTTTAGTTCCGCCGGGGAAAGATCTCTTTTCTCTTTACTCATAATGCTTCTCCTTTAACAGAACAGGACCTATCACATCTTATATCGACAATAACGCCCGGTTGTTACAATATCTCCACCATTACATTCATATGGTATTTCTCTGACTTCTTCATCATTATCTCCCAGACAAATTCAACTTATCTCTCCTACAAATAGTACCATAGTCGCGTTAACTTCCGAGTTAACCAAACATCACTTTCCGGCGAGTTTAAGGAATTTCTTATCACTCATCTGCTCGTTCGTTACATATTCCCCCTCGAAAAACAGTGCATACGTAGTAACTGGAGTAGGTGCAAACACCACTTCGATACACATAAAAGTTCTTTCCCCACCTTATGATAATGTCTGCTTGTTTCACGGATTCTTTACACCACAAAACTATATCGTCGATTTGCAGATAAAGGTTGCGCTTGATTCTCTCTGCACCCAATTCTGTTGTATGCAGTTTGTCAGGATTTATGCTTAATTCTTGCATCGGTATGTACTCCTCACTTTCCCATCAGATAACTGCTCGGAAGCATATCAATTGTAATCTGTTGTCGTAAAAACATCATATATTTTCTCTTTTCGAAAAGCTTCTCATTCAAGTCAGCCTCCTATTATTCTATCTCTTCTCCAATTCGAACATTATCCCTAGACTATACCACCCACGTATAGAAAATGCGTCATCATGAGGAAATGGTTCACTTCTACAAAAGCTGTTTGAATCAGGAACACTAAGCAAAAATCTCATATTGTTCATTGTATATTAATGGTAATTTGACATGATTTGATTGAATTTGGTTATTTTCTTTTCTATCATATGAATATGAAGAAGTTTGATGATATCTCTATAGCATTATTGCTGAATGATTTTCATAACGAATACAGCGTGGCTGTATATCGTGGAGCCCGCTTTGCCGCCGAGCAGATGGGAATTTCGCTCGCTACTTTTGGTGTGGGCTCAATTGAAAGCCCCGTTCAGCATATGGCGATGCGGAGCCGATTGTTTTCGCTGGTCAATCCTGAAGATTTTGACGGAATCTATTATGTTTCTTCTTCGCTTTCTAATTATATCGGAGTGGAACTTTTTCGTGTTTCTGTTTCGTTCTACAATGATATCCCTTCCGCGCATGTGGGTATCCGTCACGAATCGCTTCTGACCTTCGGTATAGATAATTATTCCGGC
>CAZSNC010000043.1:0-2794 GCA_964608405.1 uncultured Gammaproteobacteria bacterium
AATAGCGTTGCAATACCGGCTGACTTTAATCCGAAAGATTACAATCTGATTTCCGAAATTAAATATCCGGATGGTTATATGAGCGCATTTCGTATTGTCGAAACGAAATAACTATGAAAAACATGAAGAAGATAGTACTTATTCTGATAATAGCTTTGGCAGCCTTTTTGAGGTTCTATAAAGTAGATAGTTATCCGGCACTTAATGCTGATGAAGCAGCTATAGGGTACAATGCATATTCCTTACTTGAAACCGGTAAGGATGAGCACGGGAATCCGTGGCCGATACATTTTCAGTCGTTTAATGATTATAAGCCGGGGCTATATGTTTATTTGGTAATGCCGTATGTAAAGATATTCGGCTTGAACGAATGGTCTGTCCGTGCTCCTAACGTGCTACTGGGGGTATTTTCTATTTATCTAATCTATTTATTGGCTAAAGAACTGTCAAATAAAGAAGAGGGTCTATTGTCGATCAAGTCGGATTTATTTCCCATATCGGCGGCGCTGTTGTTGGCCATAAATCCATGGCATATCCATTTCTCACGAGGGGGTTGGGAAGTGAACACGGCGACTTTTTTGATCACGCTTGGGTTATATTTGTTTTTAAAATATCTATTTGGAAAGCATATTTTGTCACTATCCTTCAGCGTATTGAGTTTTGCACTATCGCTTTATACATACCACGCCGCACGGATTGTTGCTCCAATTTTACTTCTCGGGGTCATTGTTTTTTACAGGTCTGAGGTAAAGAAAAACATCAAAAAGTTATTGGTTGCAGCCTTGGTAGGCTTGATACTGGTTTTGCCTCTGGGTAGAGACTTAACAAAGGGGGAAATAGTCTCAAGGGCGGCGGGAGTAGGCCTTTTTGCCGATCTGGGTCCAATTGAGAGGACTAATGAACAAAGAATGGAACACAAGGGGGTTACATCTGTACTTTTACACAACAAAGCAGTCAACTACGGTTTAACTTTTCTGAAAAATTTATCGGCACACTACCACGGACTTTTCCTTTTTGTATCGGGGGATGTAATACAGCGAAACGCAGTTCCTGAAACCGGTCAGATGTACTTATTTGAAATAGTAACGGTGTTAGTTGGTTTCGTCTTTATATTCCGGAAATTCAATAAAACTTCCAGAGGGTTTTATATACTTTTGTGGTGGCTGTTAATTGCCCCGATCCCGGCGGCACTGACATTCCAGTCTCCGCACGCTCTAAGGGCGCAGAATATGGTGATACCTTTGACCTTGATCAGTGGTTTGGGTATGGCGGCAATTATAAATTTTGCAGCCAGTAGAAAAAGATTGGTAAAGAATACGATATTGGTTCTTTTGGGAACTCTGGTAGTGTGGAATTTTGCGCGCTACATGCACATGTACTGGCTTCACATGTCAAAGGAATATCCGTTTTCATCACAATATGGCGTGAAGGAATTGGTGAGTTATTTATCGGAACAGAGGAAGGAGTATAAAAACATTGTGGTCACAAACAGGTATGACCAGCCGTATATATTGTTTTTGTTTTATACCAAGTATTCGCCACAAACATTTCAGAAAGAACATATTTTGACTGCGAGAGATAAATACAGCTTTTCGACGGTTGATCGGTATTCAAATTATGTTTTTAAATCCATAGATTGGGACAAAGATAAATTGTTGTATCCTGATAGTTTGATTATCGGATCAAATGAAGAGATTCCCGACGAGGCGAACATTACCAAGAAAATATACGGAAGTAATGGAAACCTATATTTCAAAGTGGTATCAAATTAATAGTCGGTGTTTAATTTTAAATGGCAAATCTCTTAAAAGTCTTCTTCCGGAAAAAGGACAAGATAATTAATGTACTGGTAATATCCTTGCCGATACTTTTGACATTGCTGGTATTTAGAAAGTACATCTTCGGAAATTTATTACCGATTCCGGCGGATATTTTCCCGGGACTGTATTTTCCCTGGTTTGACTATAAATGGGGTTATCAGACACCGGTTCCTGTTCAAAATGCGGCCATTTCCGATGTCGTATCTATTTTGTATCCCTGGAGAATACTGGCCTTCAGGCTGTTAAAAGAGGGAATAATTCCTTTGTGGGATCCGACAATACTTTTGGGAACACCGCTTCTGGCAAATTTCCAGTCGGCAATCTTTAATCCGATTAATATTCTGTTTTTTATTCTGCCGGAATATCATGCCTGGAGTTTGGGAGTGGTTCTTCAGCCGCTTTTGGCAATTCTATTTTCATATCTTTTTTTGAGGGATGTAAAACTCGGAAAATTTCCTGCACTTTTCGGATCAGTCCTCTATGCCTATTCGGGCTACAGTATTGTCTGGATGGAGTACAATTCGATAAATTATACAGTTTCGTTATTTCCTTTAATTCTTCTTGCGGCTTCAAAGTTGTCAAGACATATTGACTGGAAATGGTTTTTAATTTTATCGGTAAGTGTTTCCTTGCAGATTTTTGCCGGGTATCCTCAAAATGTCATTTATACCCTGGTAATTGCGGGCGCCTATTTTCTATATTGCCTGGACTCTGAAAAACAAAAAATAAAGAAGATCCTGTTTTTTATTTCCTCTCTGTTGGTGGGGATGTCTTTGTCGGCAGTCCAATTGATTCCCTCGATTGAACTACAGGGTTTATCGATACGAAATTTGGACAAGGTGGCACTCGCGGGAGACGTTAAGTATTTACCGCTTCAAAACATGATTACAATTTTGTTTCCTGACTTTTTTGGGAATCCCGGAAGGTGGAACTATTGGGGGATTGGGAGTTTTGATAATTTTGCCTTCACGATA
>CAZSNC010000044.1:0-2756 GCA_964608405.1 uncultured Gammaproteobacteria bacterium
AAATATTTGATTTTTAAGGTTTCACGGTATATAATTACGAAATCTCGCAATTATATGCGGGATTTTTTTGTGCCATATACCAAATGTATATAGCACCCTACCGCGTTTAACCAACGTGGTATTTTTTCAAAGAGGTGCAAAAGAATTTGAAAAAAATCACCCCAAAGATGGAATTTTGGGGGTTATGGAAATAAAATCCAAAAAACTTTCCGCCGGACACGGGCTAAGGGTTATGCCCGCCAAAAGTAGTTTGGCAATAAAATTTAACCCCCATCTTGTTAAATTGGGAAAGTTTTTGCATGCCAAACAAAAACAATACAAAAAGAGATTCAGAAACATTATCGTAAATAAAAGATTTAGCAAAGTTGTCGGAATTAATCTTACAGCACTCTTTTTATCCACATCTTTGATCCAATTTCCTTTTCAGGAAACAGAAGTTGCCGATGAAAACTTTGTAACAAAAGCCCCTTTTGTGCTGGAAACTAAAAAAAGCGTCCAGTATCCGGTTGTTGAAATTAAAATTACACAAGGATATAAGTTGTTTCATAGCGGGGTGGATTTTGACGGTATTACCGGTGATCCTATTTACCCTATTATGGACGGAAGGGTTGAAGCTATAAACTACTCGAAATATGCCTACGGTAATGCTGTTTTGATAGATCATGGAGATAACATTACTTCACTTTATGCCCATCTTTCAAAAATTCTCGTCAAGCCAAATCAGGAAGTAACTACCGACACAATTATCGGGGAAATGGGTTCAACCGGAAGGTCTTCGGGTGACCATTTACATTTGGAGATAAGAGATAGTGGAAAACCCTTCAACCCGTTAACGGCCCTACCTAAAACAAATTAATTCTCAAGCCCCCTCCATAGATACCAACTCGCAACGGTTCTGAAAGGCTTCCAACGTAACGCCGTTTTTTCCATTTGTTTTATAGACTGTCCTTTTTTGATAATTTTTTCAAACGCATTTCTAATACCTAAATCTTTAGAGGGAAAAATATCGGGACGTCCCAGCGTAAACATCAAAAACATATGCGCCGTCCATTCCCCTATCCCCTTCACCTTGATTAACTCCCCAACAACCTCGCTATCGGAAAGTGAGTTTAATTTATCTATGTGCAATTCCCCATTTAGGGTCTTTTGTGACAGATCCATTATATAAAGGGTTTTGGCACGCGATAATCCACAATTTCGAAGGGTGTTTTCAGAAAGATTGAGTATTTTATCGGGAGTAATGTCAATCTGTTGGGTATTTAACTCTCTCCACTTATGTTTTACGCCTACCTTGGTAAATGTGTTACGCTTTGAAACCAGCGCATCTTTTAACCTGTTAAAAATACTGGACGCTGCTTTTATCGACAGTTGTTGTTGGACAATAGCATCGACTAAATCTTCAAAATAGTACTTTGAATTTCTTGGTCTAATTGTACAATGGCCGTATTTATTAATAAGAGGAGCGATGTATCTGTCATCCATTAAAAATTTCTCTGCTTCTTCCCACATGTGAAGATTATATAGAACATATAACGGCTAAACAATTTAACGTCAAAATTGGGGTATATTTCTAATTTACTAGTAATCCATTCCACCCATACCACCAGGGGGCATTCCACCCATTGCAGGAGTCTTTTCTTCAGGAAGATCGGCCACCAACCCTTCTGTTGTTAATACCATCATGGCAACCGAAGCTGCGTTCTGGAGCGCCGAACGGGTTACTTTCAAAGGATCGAGGATTCCAAATCCGACCATTGAGCCAAATTCTCCGGTTAAGGCATTGTAACCAAAATCGTTATCTTTTGAGTCTTCTATTTTTCTTAGTACATACCCGTCATCTTCTCCTGCATTTTTGGCAAGCATTCTGATGGGCATTTCTAAAGCTTCACCCACGATATTTACTCCAACCTTTTCGTCGGCATTATCTACTTTCAGGTTTGATAATACTTTTCTTGCTTTAATAAGAGCAATTCCTCCTCCAGGAAGAATCCCCTCTTCAACGGCTGCTTTTGTTGCACCAACGGCATCTTTCACTCTTTCTTTTTTCTCATTAAGTTCTATTTCTGTTGTGGCTCCGACATTTATCTGAGCAACACCACCCGATAATTTTGCCAATCTTTCTTCAAGTTTTTCTCTGTCAAAATCGGATGTCGTCTCGGAGATTTGTCTTTTTATTAAAGCAATCCTTGCCTTGATTGCAGACGTTTCACCTTTACCACCGATAATTCTTGCATTGTCTTTATTTGCCCAGACTTTATCTGCCCGACCAAGGTCTGTCACTTCAAGGTTCTCAAAAGTTCTTCCGGTGTCTTCACTTAAAACTGTTCCACCTGTTAATATGGAAATGTCTTCAAGCATTTCCTTTCTCCTGTCACCAAACCCTGGAGCTTTGATTGCCAAAACGGTAAATGTTCCTTTGAGTTTATTAACAACCAATGTTGCCAATGCTTCACCCTCCACTTCACCCGCAATTATCACCAATCTCTTTGACACTTTCACAAATTTCTCCAAAAAAGGAAGAAGATCAGACACCGCAGAAATCTTTTTGTCTGTCAATAAAATATAAGGGTTTTCAATCTCTGCCTCCATTTTTTCTGGATTTGTAACAAAGTAAGCCGAGACAAAACCGCGATCAAATTCCATACCTTCTTTATATTCAATATCAATCGTCATTCCTTTTCCTTCTTCAACACTCACAACGCCGTCTCTTCCGACCTTGTTAAGGGCTTCGGCGATAATTTTTCCGATTGTTTCAT
>CAZSNC010000045.1:0-2521 GCA_964608405.1 uncultured Gammaproteobacteria bacterium
ATGGGTGCGCCGACCTGGAGCAAATTCTGGTGGATCGACTGGCGCGCAGACCGCAATTTGCGGCTTTGCTCGCCCGCCGCGCGCGGCATGTGGATGGAGTTGTTGTGCCTGATGGCGGACAACGCTAACGCCGACTACGGCGTGTTAAGGATCAACGGTCAGATTCCGTCAGCGCGCGAGATCGGCACCTTAACTGCGATTTCCACGCGACTTGTGCCGAAGTTAATCGCCGAATTAGTTGAGAAAAATGTGTGCAGCACGATGCCTGATGGCGCGCTGTATTCCCGCCGGATGGTGAGGGAAAAAGAGACGTTCGAGGGCGCTGCGGATTACGGCCGTAAGGGGGGAAATCCGGTGTTAGCGCGAGGCGCGGTTGCCAAGGACGAGCGCGTGCGGCCCTACCGGAAGACCGACTCCGAGGCGAAGACTATGGCGGTTTTTCAAAAGACTAGCGGGTGTTGCCACTGGTGCGGGGTAGCGCTCCAGACCGACGCGCCCGGCCCGGACTACTTCCTGGTGAGCCATGTCATCCCCGTCCGGGACGGCGGGACGAACGACCTTGAAAACCTTGTCCCGTCATGCACGACCTGCAACCAAATGCGAGCCCGACAATACCGACCGACAGTAACCCCCCCCCTTACTGTCGGTGGCCGCACCGACACTAACCCCCAAGAAGCTAGAAGCGGGAGTGTGGGTGATTCCAATGGGGGTGCCAAGGGAAGTACATATACTACCAACCTGGGTACTACCCCCCGCGCGCGAGACCCGCTCAACACCGGGCTGGTCGGCATAACGCCCGGCCCGGACGGTCGGCCGCACTGCGCCGGGTGGGACCTCGATGCGCTGCTGAACCGCTTCACGCGGCTGGCCAAGATGCCGGACCCGGCGGCCACGGGGCTGACCTACGCGCCGATCCCGGACTGGCTGCTGGCCGGCTACGACCCGGACCAGATCGCCGCGCTGATCGAGCGGGTGGCCGGCCGGGCGGGCTTCAAGCCGCCGCGGTCGCTGGCCTACTTCACCGCGGCGGTGCAGCGGGACCTGCGGCCCGGGGCGGTGTTCGGTGGGTGAGAGGGGGCTTGCGGCACGGCGCCGAGGTGGCTAGGACTCCGGGGTGCCTTGATCCCGGAGTGTCGCCATGCTGCCGTTCGATGCGTTCCCCCTGACCAATTCGTAACCGCAATGCCAGTCAGCTACACCGCCGACCCCGAAACCAAGCGCCAGATGCAACGGCGGGACAAGCTGCGCGCGAAGTGGGGCGACCCCTACAAAATGGAGGCCCGGCCGCTGACCGAAGCGGAGCAGCGTTTCGTTGCGGCATACATGCACTACGGGAGCGCAGCGAAAGCCTACCAACTCGCCTACAGCTCGAACGGCAAGCCGGCCACGGTCGCTCGGGAGGGAGGGATCGTGCTCAGGCGCCCGGCGGTGCGGCGGGCAATCCTCGTGTGGCAGGACGGTGCGGCGCAGAAGCTGCGCGATGACGAGATGAGCCGCCTCCAGGAGCGCGCCGACCGGCTGGCCGGCACCGACATCAGCAAGGAGCGCGTGCTGGCCGAAATGAAAAGCCTCGCCTTTGCCAACATCGGGGACTTCCTGCTGTTCGACGAGCAGGGGCACCCGAGGTTCAATCTCCGCAACGTCTCCGAAGCCCAGATGGCGGCGATTGAGCAGTTGAACATCACGGTGAAGAACGACGCGCAGGGCAATCCGGTGGTGCAGGTGCGGATCAAGCTGCACAACAAGCACGCCGCGCTGCGGCTGCTGGGCGAGCATTTGGGGCTTTGGTCGGGTAACTCCACAAGTGCCAACCTGGGGACGCCGGATGCGTTGCCGATCCCGGCGCCCCCAAAGCTGCACGATACCCGTCAGCGGATCATGGAGACCTTGCGCCGCCTTGCCGTGCCGGAGGCGCTGCCGGCCGAGGCGGTGACGGATCTGTCGACGGTTGATGGGGAAGTCGACGTGACGGAGCCGGTGGCCTTGCGGTCGGAGCGGGTGCCGGAACCGGACTCCCGCTTCCCGCTCTGAGCGGGGTTCGCAACCCACATGGCGATTGTCCGCGGGCATTCCGCAGCGAGAGCCACGGCGCGATAGGCCCAGGGTGGTGCTGGTCGGCGGCCGGAACACCAGCCGTTGACGGTGACAGGGTGAACGCCGAAGGCGAGGGCGAAGGCGGATTGGCTGAGCGCTGCCCTGCCCAGGGCGGTCTTGAAGATGGTGGTCATGACGTTTTCTTCCGAGCCAGCAGGGTCAGCGCTCGCTGACGCTCGGCCACCAGGGCATCGGCGCGGGCATGAACCGACCAGGATGCGCGGGCGGTTTCGGCGGCGATGTTCGTGAGAATGCGGGCTTTGTTGACCGACGTGATTTTGGCGCTGAGGATGTCTCCGCTGTTGACGACCGGACCTCCTCGCTCTGGGCCGCGGTCATCAATGGACGTCAGCCAGAGCCCGGGGCTGACCTGGATGACGTAGTCGGTCGGGGGGACCGGGTGCTCCAGAATTTTGTCGATGGCCTC
>CAZSNC010000046.1:0-2087 GCA_964608405.1 uncultured Gammaproteobacteria bacterium
TATGGTGGGTCTATACTTTGATCGGTTGCCATTTCCACCGATAGAGAAATCAAAGTTTGCCGTTCGGGAGGCAATTGTTGGAATTTTATAAAAATATCTTTTTTATATTGATTGGGAATATATGAATCAATCCAAGCTAAAACATTATTCCCAGATAAGTTTTCCATTGTTAGAAAATTTAAAATGACACCGATAGCTTTGATGTCCCCTTCACCCAAATCCCGAGCCATGAGTTCCATAAGAGTCGGGAGGGCCCCTCTTTGGCTAAACTCTTCTAAGACCGGCCCCAACCGCGGCACATACTGTGATTGAAATACTCCTGATATTTCTTCGAATCGCTTTCCTCCCACCAACAAACTCATTAAACTTTGAATTCCAGGGGAATAACCTTTAGTAACTGAGTCATAAAAAATATCTAAATTATCCAGCATTCCTGGATCATAATTACACTGATCTTTGGTGGCCGTAATCATTAGGGGCAACGTTTTTAGAAGAAAGGAGTCCACTTCATCTTTAGATTGCTTCTTTGCAATCTCATTACCAATCATTTTTAGGGCATTATCTGTCGTTCTGGCTCGAGAGTTATTGCTAGCAAAACAAGTTACAGGCTTACTCGATCCCTCGGCCAATTTCTGAAGTCTGTCAAGTTTATCACTCCCTGCAGAACTACCTTGCGCGAAGAAGCTCATCACGTCTGAAAGATCAGAAATTTGTTGGGCCGTAATTGCTCTTAGATTTCCGGTGACTTGGGGATCCGAAAGGTAGGTAAAAAACTTATGGGTTTCCATGTTGTTCATCATTTCAACAAGGATGTCGCTGAAGATATCTACCATTCTCTCCAATGGAACAACGGTTTGCAGTGCCTTATTTGACATCACGGTAGCTAAAAATTTTGCTCGGGGACTGTTAAATACGTTTGAAGAAGCAACAATTGCAGAAGTTAAAAGGCCGGAATCAATAAGCCCAATTAAAAACTGAGTGACTGCTTTTTCTGGACTATTTGCGTATGAACCAGAATTCGACTGTTGAAAAAAGTGAGCGATAATTGGAAGCGCCATCTGCACAAATTGGTTTTCAATTAATACTTGGGCATTTGCCAACATGGCGGTCAGGTTGCCTTGGCTACGAAGGCGATCTACTAAGTCGATGGATTTATTTAGGCGATTATCTCCCTTTGAAACCACATGGCGGTTATAGACCTTAAGAACAACTTCCAACTCTTCATCAGTTAATCCATCAACAAAATCTTTATAAGGTTGCAGAGTTTTTGCCGAACCATTCATACAACCGACGAGAGTTCGAGCTTGTGCGGGAGTAAAATTGGTGAAATCTAATTTAGCATCTTTGCATTCGCCAAAATCAGGTTCGTTTTTGGCATCTTCAATAGAGGGTGGCCTTGAGTTAGGTTGACAACCAGACACGACAAGAGAACAACATAATATCCACAGAAACCACTGTCGCAACATCTTCAAAGAGCCGACTCCTCTTGTCCAAACTCCCAGTCCTCATTTTAGACTGGGTTAACAAACTGCAATACAAATTAATAAAGTCCTCCTTCTTTTTGGACTGAAGAAGGAGGACAAAATTACCTAGCGACCTAGGCCCAGGAAAATTATCTTACGCAAAATCCGTAGCGTTGACCGGGAGCAGGTTGACAAATAGCTCCAGGACAAGAATTTTGAGCATAAGGATCGCAAGCCATTGCAGGTCCGTATCCCATCTGACCATTATAATTTCCATAATTTGGTTGGTAGTAGAGGTTGTTATAATTATTTGCGCTGAAATAATTCATAGCAACACAGGTGTACTGACTACCTTGCCAATAACTACCGGTATAGATGGGTTGGTATCCCTGAGGGCAACCATATGGCATACCGTAGCTGTAGGGATATTGATTAGGATATGGATTATTGGGATATCTCCCTGGATCATATCCAGTGCAATATTGCGGAGCAATTCCTCCACCGCATGGATTTTCAGCAGCAGGAGTTGTAGCTTGTTTTGAAGCGCTATCGCCTCCACAAGCAATAAATGCCACCGGAAACAACAGAACTAGGGAGTTCTTCATATAAGTACCTCCAAATTAA
>CAZSNC010000047.1:0-596 GCA_964608405.1 uncultured Gammaproteobacteria bacterium
GTCTGGGACATAAAATAATTCCGCCTGTTCCATCACTATTTACGTTTAACTGTAAAGACACTATTCTTAAAGGGTTACAGGGGATTAGTGTTGAAAACGTTAGGGTAAAAATACGGAACACCAAACTTTCTACGGACGGGGATATACTGATAACACACTGGGGATTAAGCGGTCCTGCCGTGTTAAAGTTATCGGCTTTTGGGGCACGGATACTCAACGAAAGAAATTACAAGTTTATACTTGAAGTTTGTTGGACTAAGGCAGATATTCACAAAGAATTAAGCAGGACACAAGGGAGCAGTCCACACAAACAGATTATTAAACACCCCTTAGAAAATATACCAATGCGACTATGGGAATCGTTAGTTCTTCATTCAGGAATCAAGCCTGATAAACGGTTTAATGAACTTTCAAAAAAGGATGCAGAAACAATTAATAACATACTTACTCGCACGCAGTTTAACATAAACGGCAAGAGCACATTTAAGGAAGAGTTTGTAACAGCGGGAGGGGTATGTTTAAAGGAAGTAGATTTCAGGACGATGGAAAGCAAGATAGTGCCGGGTCTTTATTTCGCAGGTGAAATACTTGAAATA
>CAZSNC010000047.1:606-2055 GCA_964608405.1 uncultured Gammaproteobacteria bacterium
TTTTCAGTCGGCATGGTCAACCGGGTATATAGCAGGACAGAGTATGGCAAGGCAGGATTAGTCACGTAGCATTGCCAGGTTTGTTTATCATAGATTTTACTTTTGTATATAGTTAATTTGTTGCACTTCAAAAATAAATCAAAGCATTTCAGAGATGATAATACTTATAGACATGGACGATGTCATATCGGATTTTGACGGGGGGTTTTTATTAAAGTGGCGAGAGAAATATCCCGATGAATTTTTTATACCGATGAACGAGAGACAGAAGTTTTACATGCGGGATGAGTATCCGCCGGAGCTGATTGACAGAATGACAGAGCTGTTTACACAAGAGGGATTTGTGGCAAACCTTCCTGAGATAGAGGGCGGTGTTGAAGCAGTGAAAAAGATTAAAGAAAAGGGGCACGAAGTGTTTATCTGTTCGAGTCCGATGAGGCAGTATAAAAACTGTGTTGCGGAAAAATATGAATGGATTGAAAAACATCTTGGGCAAGAATGGACTATGAAGCTTGTGCTGACGAGGGATAAGACGCTTGTAAAGGGAGACATACTTATTGATGACAAGCCCGAAGTAACCGGAGCAATGCAGCCTGTATGGGAACACATTATTTATGACAAGAGTTATAATTCGCACATAAAGAATCAGAGACGGATAAACTGGAGCAACTGGCAAGAAGTATTAAAAGAAATATAAAAATCGTTGATAGTTAATCGTTGATAGTTGATAGAAAAAACAGAACATTTTTTCAATAAAATTAAAAGAGCATAAAGATTACAGGATTTTTAAATGGATTTAAAATATGTACCAAAGATAGCCCAAGAACTTAACCTAAAACAACATCAAGTAGAAAACACTACAAAGCTGCTGATGGAGGACGCAACGGTACCGTTTATTTCACGATACAGAAAGGAACTTACGGGAAGCCTTGACGAGGTGGAGATTACGGCTATCAGAGACAGAATGATACAGCTTGAAGAGCTGGATAAAAGACGAGAGGCAATACTAAAATCACTTGCAGAAAGGGAGCTGCTGACGGAAGAGTTAAAGGAAAAGATTGATGCAGCAGAAACAATGACAGAGCTTGAGGATATTTATCTGCCGTACAAACCGAAGAAAAGAACACGCGCAACGGTTGCAAAGGAAAAAGGACTTGAGCCGCTGGGCGAATCTATTTTTTCACAGGAGAATATTGATTTTCAGGTGGACTTCAAGGTGCCGCCAGAATGTTTAAAAAAAGATGCCTTAGGAAAGAATTTTTCAAAAAATACCGACGTTTCTCCCCTCCCGTTGTAACGGCGGCGCTCTTTTCCGGCATGGGACTGATTGCCTGGTTCGGTATTCGTCCCTTCCAAGGGTTTATCACTGAAAAGGCCGATGGTATCCAAGAATACTATGCGACCCGGGAGAATAGGGAGCAACAATTGAGTAAGCTTCCGGAATTGCAG
>CAZSNC010000048.1:0-1965 GCA_964608405.1 uncultured Gammaproteobacteria bacterium
GACCAATCGATTACATTTATCCTAAAATTACTTAAAGGGATGGACTATATCATCTCCATATTCTTTCGAACTTAGGAGCGAGGCGCTTCGCGCCGATTTTATTCGGAGCTACTCCCGTAAAGGGATAGTCTCTACACCTTTCCATCTAATCAAGACAGACTTGGCTCGGGATTGCCCTTAATTTTCAAAGGGTTTCCCCGAGTTCACCTCGTTTGTCAACCTGAATTTCTTCAGGAAGCTGCAAAAAACCTCCACCAACTTCTCTGTGACAATTAGCACAAAGTAGAATACATTTATCAAGTTCTTCTTTTACTTTCTCCCATGAACGCGTATAACCTTTAGCCGCGATCCCGAAAGATTTCTCTTCGGAGTTGATATGATGTAATTCCAAAGCACCTGCAAATTTGCAATAACCACACAATTTGCATTTACCTCCTTTGTACTCAATAGCCATGAGTTTGATTTTATGCCGTCTTTTCTTGACCGCTTTAATCAAAGCCTCTCGTCGATCTTTATATGTCCTCTTCTCTGGCATTTATTAAATTATAACATTTGCCAATGTTGCTTTACAGTCGACTGCTCTACCGCTGAGCTACCGAGGAGCTTAAAATTCATTTATTTAACATTTCAACGAACTCTAGAATACTATCAAAAAAATACCGAAAATCAAATCATTACACCTAAAAGGATTAAGGCAACCTTTGAGTGGTTTTTTTGTCTTTTATAGGATAGATCCATTTATTCGCTTAGTTCCTCCGAAGGGAGTTTTTTGGCCAAATATTCTTTATTTTCATCAGCTGCTTTCAAGTGATCTCCAGCTTCTTCCATGTGAACTTCTGCTGCTTCCTTGTGCACCTGAGCGGCCACCACATGCTCGGTTACAACCATTGGTGATGCACCCTCAAATTTTCTGAGAACAGCATCTTTTGTGTGATCTTCCGCCGCTTGAATGTGAACTTCAGCAGCCTTATTGTGTACCTCTGCCGCCTCCTCATGTACACCCACAACAACCTCAACAGCTCCTTCCACTTTTTCCTCGACTTGTTCCGCTTTTAATTCCGTATCTTCAACTTCCTTGTTTGTCGCCACGGGACACTCTTTTGTTTCAACTTCATTCATATTATTTTAAGTTAAATATTAATGACTCTTAAGATTAGCTGGTAAGGCAGTGCGGAATTTTTTCTAGGTACTTTCTCTATAATTATACCATTAGAATGTAAACCAAACCCTCTTCTTATCGATGCATACACCCTGCCCAACAGCACGGTCGTCGTTTTCCAACCGCTAAATTTTCAAGCATGATTTTTATTCTTCGATCTCTTGTCTCTTCTTTTTTTGCAGAAGTGACCCAACAAATCCATTCATTACGCGCCAAAGGTGTGATGTCTTTCCAAGTAACTAGCGCCTTTGGAGTAGCATCCAAAAATTTTTTTACATCAGCAGGTACTTTATGCAGAGTGTCTGTAGTAGTTTCTCTTTTTCCCATGCTCTCAATTTTACCAAATATCGTAAATCATATCCACGAAAAAGAGTTGTTCTATTTTTTTTATTGTATATTATTAGTCCAGTACAAATTAGAGTAATATCAAACAAACAACACAAGGGAGTTCCCATGAACCGTACTAGAAAAAACCTCCACGCCCCGATCGTGGAAATCGACCCACTACAAAACCCCATCGATACAACATACCCTCCTCTCCAACCGACCAGCCACGTCTACCTCTCCAAACCAAATCTTGGTCTACGAGGGAAAATCTCAGAAAGGGACTGGAAAAAAAGACAGTGGAGAGTGGTAGGAATGGTCACTGGAATATCCAACATAGACGGAGGCTGGCAAGAAGTACTCCTTCCTGATGGCACCCCGACCTACTACCATCAGACCGAAATGGCACCATGGCGTGATGACGGAGAATACTACGAAGATCCGATCGTTGATCCAGTCAACATGGAACCATGTCTCGTGGG
>CAZSNC010000049.1:0-1931 GCA_964608405.1 uncultured Gammaproteobacteria bacterium
AGACCGAAAAATACCGGAGGATGAAGAAGTACTATCGTGGATTTATGTCGTTTGAGGAAGCGGTTGATGCACTTTTGGGAAGATCCACCTCAAAACTTCTGCCTTCGGAGTTTGTATTGGCGCTTTTAAAGGCGCATATCGATGAACTTAAGGGTAAATCAATTTTTATTGACGGATTACCGAGGGAAAACGACCAGGTATCGTATTCGTTGTACTTTCGTGACCTCATTGCCTATAGAGAGGATCCGGATCTGTTTATATTGATTGACATTCCGGAATCTGTTATTGATGCTAGGATTAAAACCCGTGTTGTATGTCCGATTTGCCATCTGTCAAGGAATTTGAAACTACTGCCTACAAAAAACATCCGTCATGATTCAAAAAGTAAGGAATTTTACCTCTTGTGTGACAACCCGGACTGTAGCGGAAACGGAAAAGAAAAAATGGTTGGGAAAGAGGGTGACGAGAAAGGAATAGAACCGATCAGGGAAAGACTTGAAAAGGACGAAGCAATCTTAAAGTCGGCTTTCTCTTTGTACGGTGTACCGAAGGTACTTTTAAGAAACCATGTACCGGTTGCTGATGCAAAGAAACTTTTTGACGTTTACGAAATTACACCTGAATTTGATTTTAACGTTGGGAAGGACGGGAAAGTAGATGTTATTGAAAAACCCTGGAGTGTAAAGGATGACAACGGGGTTGAAAGTAATTCATTGATGGCAGCGCCTGTTGTAGTTGGACTTCTTAAACAAATTGCAGAGATATTGGAAACAAGCTAAAATTAGCTGATGTCTGAAACTTCACCATTTATAGAAAGAGAAATCAAAGCTGACCTTCCGTATCCGGTCAAATCTCCCGAATTTTCAAGCCGATATCTCATGGAAGGATTGAAGATTGCCATTAATGATGCACAAGCAAGAGGTGAGGATGTAACGGAAGATCAAAAGCGTCAAGAGAGGTTTGAAGCAATGTACAAAGAGCTTCAAATCCCCACTGATTACAAACAAGGTGCCGATATAAAGGGAGAGGAATTTAGGGATCTTATGATGGGACATATCAAAAAGACCCAAACAGACGCAAAAGAGAAGGGGGATTCTTTATTGGCAGCACAACTTGAAGGAGATTATTACTTTGTTGAGTCGAAGTTCAACCTAATAAACTCATTCAAAGATTCATTAACCGGTTTGTACAACAGACGGGGATTGGTAAACACTTTAATTTTTATTATGCAGCATCAAGAAGAGTTTTTTGGGAAAGACGATGAAAAAATGGCGGGGAAAAAAGTTGCCATAATCATGACTGACGTTGACAACTTTGGTTCATTTAACAAGAAATTTGGGGAAGATACCGGTGACGATGTATTAAAAACTTGTGCACAGGCAATGGAAGACGGCGTGAGGGAGGGGGATTTAGTCGGACGTTGGGGAGGAGAGGAGAATGTTATTATTGCGTTTGGTGCAGATCCTCAGCTAATCGATGCTAGAATGAGCCGGAATTTGTCCGATTTATCAGAAGAATACAAGTCCCAAGGCCACCCGGTTACTTTTTCATCCGGTGCTGTATCGGTGGAGTGGGAATATTTGAGGGCGGTTCTAAACGGTGAGGTCACGCTTGATGCAAATAAAGACAAGGTGTTTGGAGAACCAAGAACGTTACATTCGGAAGAAATGGAAGGTCTCTTTTATGAATTAGTCTTAAAAGATGCTGATAATCAGATGAGAAGTGCAAAAAAAGAGGGAAAGAATCAAATATCGGTAGGTGAGGATTTGGGTCGGGGTGCTGGGAATTGAACCCAGTCCATACGCACCCGAAGCGTACGTACTACCGTCATACTCCACCCCGAAATCAGATCTATTTTACCATTTTCTTCGTTCGCGATATACTATTGCTATGTCCGGAACTTTATATATAGTTGCAACTCCCATTGGTAA
>CAZSNC010000050.1:0-1865 GCA_964608405.1 uncultured Gammaproteobacteria bacterium
CGTCAAAAAGGCCTTTAAGCTCCGGAATTGTCTCGGTTGTAGCAATCGCTGCACCTGTTGAAGTCGGGACAATGTTTTGCGCCGCAGCTCTTGCACGCCTTAGGTCTTTATGTGATCCGTCCTGAAGATTTTGATCGTCTGTATAAGCGTGAACCGTGGTCATTAGAGCTTTTTCGATTCCGAAAGCAGAATGTAGTACTGCCGCAACTGGTGCAATACAGTTTGTCGTACACGAAGCGTTTGAAAGAACTTCTCCTTCCCCTTTGTATTCATTAACCCCCAGCACATAGGTTGAAACGTTTCCACCCTTTGCAGGAGCTGAGAGAACCACCCTTTTCGCACCACCAATGGCATGTTTTTTAGCATCTTCTTCCTTGGTAAATGCACCTGTTGATTCGATAACCACCTCAACTCCATATTTTCCCCAAGGGATTTTAGCAGGATCACGCTGTGCAAGAAGAGGAATTTTATAATCTTTACCAACGACTTTAAGGTATCCAATAAGAGGATCTTCGTCAGTTGCGGCTTTTGGCTCTTTTACACTTTCTCCAACCACCTCAAATTCAAATTTACGATATACAGTGTCGTAATTGACAAGATGTGCCCAACCTTCGGCTGTCATACTTCCGGAAGTGTTTATGGCAGCTATTTCCATTTCGTGGGTATGTTTGGAAAGCCAAATACGAAAAGCCAGCCTACCGATTCTTCCAAATCCGTTAATTCCTATCTTTGCCATGTTAACAGTATAAGTCATTTTTTGAACTTAAGTAAATATTTAAAAAGGCGTTAGTTTAAGAAGAAGAACTATAAAACCGCCTGGATTCCAGGTAGGGTTTCGTTTGCTAAAAACTCAAGCATTGCCCCACCACCGACACTTACCCAGTTAAAACCTTCCGTTGTTTTTGTTATCTGCAAAGCTTGTTCAGTATCACCTCCGCCTGCAACTTTAAAAGCATATTCGTTTGATATGACTGCCTTGAAAATACTCTCTGTCCCTTGCCTGTGCCCTTCGTCTTCAAATTTTCCTAAAGGACCTGATACAACAATTGTCCCAGCTTTTTCAATCTCAGCATTAAATTTTTCTATTGAATGAATAGTAATATCCTCCTTGTCTGCGATAAGGTCCGCCCAAAGAATTTTGTTTTCCAGATCTTCAGAAAAAGAGGTTTCTATTTTGTCTTTATAATCAGGAAGTCTCCCTCCAATTAAGATTTTATCGGCAAATTTGGCAAAAGAATTAATGTGGGATAATTTGTCCTCTTTAATACCACTTAATACCATAATAACGGGTTTTTTATCTCCATCAAAAACCTTGGAAAGGTTCTCGATTTCTCTGATAAATCGTGGACCCAAACACACTTCCCCACCCTGGTTTTTTATCCGTCTTGGAACCCCGACAATTGATGCATGTTCGCGATGTGATGTTGCAAATGATTCGTTTATGTAAACATTCCATCCATCAGACAACCCTTTTGCAAAATTTTCATCGTTTGTTTTTTCCCCAGGATTGTCTCTAAGATGGCTGTCAAATTCAACTCCGGGAAATTCGCTTCTTAACTGTGCTGCCAGGTCGTAATTGGTTTCAGTATGTCCAATTACTTTTATCTTGGAGGCATTTTTACTTTGCAGGTATTTTACAATCTCTCTTATGGAGTCTGCCCGAGGATTATTTCCGCCATTAACGTCAAAATCACCTCTGATTAGAACATTCTTCCCTGAAATATCAATTTTCTCAACAGTCGGATAGTATTGCACTGTATTTATCCTACACTCCTTCACCCTATCGACTCAACCCTCTTCCTTAATTATTTGAACAGGATCAGATACATATTCGACATTAGGTCTTGATGGGATTAGTTGATTCT
>CAZSNC010000051.1:0-1650 GCA_964608405.1 uncultured Gammaproteobacteria bacterium
CTTTGTCGAGCCAGACGTCAAAGGCGACTTCCATAGCGAAAAATTCAAAATCACCACCGAAGATCTAACCACTCTCAAAAAAGAAATCACTTCCAGCATGTCCGAGATCCGCTCTCTCCATTTCCCCCGCACCGAAGACCTAAACAAATGCGCCACATGCCCCTTCCGCTCTCACTGCCAGAGATAAAATATTCCACTCACAAAAATAGCACCGTTACTAATTTTGTCTTGTGATAGGCTGTTGTTTATCTAATACTAAACTTTCGGAATATTTATTACCCTTAATTACGAAAACCGATGTACAAGAAAAATAGCCTCGAAATAGCAGTTGCCTTCAAATAGTTTTCTTAGTTATCTTTGCTTAATTACTAAATGACAAAAATATGATTCTTAAAAAGCCCAATTAAAAAAGACACCCGAACATTAGTTGAAAAACCGGGTGTCTTTCCTAATAACACAATAATATATCGCAAACATATTGTAACAGGTTTATGTTTTTCAATATTAATAATAATTATGGAAATTAACGAAATGGTTATTAGAATTACAATCTGGAACAAAGGAATTATTGACCAAAAATATGATCAAAATATGGTCAGAAGAGACAGATTTGGATCTTTAATCGTATTCAGTGAGTATGGTATGTTAACAGAATTTGGATGGGAGTATGACCACACAATACCCCGAGTATTAAATGGTTCTGATAGTCTCATTAATATTCAACCTCTACACTGGAGAAATAATCGAGCTAAAGGATCAAAACTAATTTAAACAGGGTTAAGGGTGCCGGTTCTCCGGCACCCTCCTAGTTAATTTAGCTCAACATCACTAGAAACTGGCTTTGATAATGCTATTCGGTCTCTGATTCGTTACATCTATTCAATTCTTTGTGTATAGGATCATTAGCGTAACCCAAAATGCGTCTCCTCTCGACTGGTCCAAAATCTCTAGAATCAGCAGAGTGTTCTCGGTTGTCTCCTAACACTAAATATTCATTTTCCCCAAGTGTGTATGCAACATTAGATTTATAAAAATATGTCGTGTCATCTCCCTCAATTAAAAATGTTTTCCCAATTGCATAACTTTCAGTTTGTCGTTTACCATTAAGATAAAAATCGCCATTACTAAATTCATATCTGTCCCCGGGGATTGCGACAATCCTTTTTAACAAAGGTGATTTGTTATATATACCCTCTGTTTCCACCAAGACAACACAACCCGGCTTTCCCCTGAGAAAATCTGGATACACCTGTGCGGTTGAACACACACTCTTACCCAGACTCCTTCTTTGGATGGCCGAAGACCCAAAAATTGTTTCTGTTGTGGCCAACGAAGTGGAAATCCTTTGCTGAAAGGAGGTGAGGCAAATGAAGAAAGTTACCATTAAGTTCGTGGTTCCTGCAAAGGAACACGTAACCGGTCGTGCTCACAGCGGATGCTGTAAGCAGAATGGCGGTTGTACTAAGAAACACGGCAATTAGTGTTTGTTTGGGAGCAAGATCCGATTTGGATCGAGCTCCCTTTTTTTGTATAATCTAGGCCATGGACGATAGTATAAAAATTAGAGAAGTCAAAGCAGAAGACGTGAATGCCATCGTAGCTTTGCACAAGAAAGTGGTTGCTCAGGAAAATGGGAAATATTATTCCGAA
>CAZSNC010000052.1:0-1614 GCA_964608405.1 uncultured Gammaproteobacteria bacterium
CTTGATTGACAGCAAGCCACTTTGATATGGTAGCACCAGCTGGTGCTGTCGTTTGTGCACCGAAAGCTCTCTGTTTGCTGTCTCGATGGCCGTTTTATCAAACATTCCGCAAGTTCCTCTTTCATTTATATCGATTGCAATTGTCGCCTTCTACGATCCCACTGGAGGTTTGTTGATCGTGGATTCAAACTCAACCCCGACTGTTGAAGGAACTCATTTCCTTTTTCGATTGTTTTTGCCTCTTTGCAGGAGGGGCAAATTTTGCGAACCAGGCGTTGGGCAACAATACCCATTAGAGAAGAGTTGAGAAGGTATGTTTCTATGCCAAGATCAAGCATTCTGAAAAGTGCACCAACGGAATCTTCAGCATGTAGTGTTGATAACACAAGTTGTCCGGTAAGGCCTGATTCAACCGCAATGTCGGCTGTTTCTTTGTCTCGAATTTCACCAACAAACACGACATCGGGACTTAATCGGAGGATGGTTTTTAATCCTTGGGCAAAAGTAAAACCGGTATCCTTTGAAACTTGCATTTGATTAATTCCGTCCAGTGCAAATTCAACAGGATCTTCTATTGTCATGATGTTAAAGACCGACCCTTCATTGATTTTTGAAATTGTGGAATAGAGCGTTGTTGTTTTTCCACAACCGGTGGGTCCAACAACTAAAATAAGCCCGCTTCTTTGGGCGAGCATATCGGTATAGTTTTTATATGCCGTTGGAGAAAAACCCAACTCCTCCAGAGGCATTACAATTGTCTTCTTTTCGTGAATTCTAATAACAACAAGCTCGCCATTTATGGTGTTGGCAACTTCTACTCTTAAATTAACAATCGATCCCTCGTGGTCGACATTGATTTTTCCTTCCTGAACTTTGCGTTTTTCCGAAGGATCAAGCTCGGCCATAACCTTAATGCGCGAAACCACTTGTGTGTATGACTCCAGAGGTAATTTTCCGACCTCATACAAAACTCCGTCGATTTTAACTCTGACCAACAGATTTGTTTTTGTCGGTTCGAAAAAGATGTCCGAAGCCCTCATCTTTATGGATTCGTTAAAAAGCGTGTTTGTGAACTTAATAGGATCGATAACACCTGCAGAGAAAAACGGAGTCAGTTCGGGAAGATTGAGGTTTTGGATTTGGGCAGTATCCATATCTTTAATATTAACACAACGGGAGATGGCGGATTAAAATTAATTTAAACAACTTGTTTGTTGTTACCAGCACCAGAAAAGAAAACAGTGTTTGGTAGACCTTTTTATTTCCTGTTTGGGTTTATCTGTCGGAGTGGGTGTAGGGAGAGCGGAATTATCTGTAAGTGTGCTTTTAATAAAGAAATCCTGTGGTTTTTTTGAGGTATTTTTTAAATAACTGGGAAGTGTAATATTTTTGTAATATTTCGAAAAGGAATTGTTTCCAATACCTTTAGTTTTGACAACCATTTCGTTACTCCAATCTCCGGGCATGCAGCCGTTTTCCCCTCTGACCTTAAAATAATATACGGTTGAAGGTTTTAGGTGATTGACACTGAAGGAGAGAACTCCATTTGACGTACTTTGGTTGGTATGGGTTCCGTGCTCGAAAACACCGGATTTTTCACTGAAAGAAATGTAG
>CAZSNC010000053.1:0-1526 GCA_964608405.1 uncultured Gammaproteobacteria bacterium
ATCGCCACAGCTCCATTACACGAAGGCCTGTATACCTTCCCAAGAGCAAATCGGCAACAAATACCAAAAGAAGGTATATTTCCGGATGAAGTAATGTAAAAGCCTGAACAGGTTCGTATGTCAGTACAAGAAATGAAATAACAGACAATATTATTGTCTCACTTGTGAGTCTTATTGCCGTTTTAACGCTTTTTCCAAGTTGAATTCTTATAAAATCCTCCGTTAGAAGTGCAAGGATAAGTACCGCAAAAATTGAGACATTAGTAAGCCCGGGATAACGAATAACGGGGGTTAAAAACAAAACACCCAAGACTCCAACCGAGACCGCCCAAAGAATGAGCGACATCCTTGGAAGATACTGAAGTTTTATTTTTAACTTACGAAGGATCATCCTGGTAAGTGTTGATACAAAAACAATGATCAAAAACAGTACAATTCCGATTACCGGCCCCGTTGCCACGAATACGACTGCCAAAGAAGCAGGAAGATAAATTCCGAATCCCCGAAGACCTATTAACTGTCTGATTGCCGAAATCACCGCAGTGACCAAAGGCAAAAGGAGAATCAATACTATGGTGTTTATGGGAACACCGACATTAACCGAATTTCTAATCGCATATTTAATGAAATTATTAGGAAGTACACTTCCAATCTCTTGGCTGTCAAGAATTTTTTTCAGAGGTTCTGCCGCAGTTTGGGTTTTTTGTGTCAGATCCGGCCTTTCTTCAACCACAAACGGAGTCGGCGTTTGGGTTAACTGCCCTGACGCCGAGGCAGTAGGAGAAAGAATCTGTGTTGGTACGGACACTTTTGCCGACACGTCGGAATGCCCCGCAACGAGAGCAAACAAAGCCATAACAAGAACTGGTATTGATTTATTCATAAGGAAAAAGGAAAGACCTGCATATTATACTAAAAACCCCAAACACAAGCCAGCACAAGTCCATTTTCAAAAAAGCCACAATGATTGTTTTATGGAGCAACTTCAGACCATGAAGTCGAACGAAGTCTCAAAAACGGTGGAAATGCCATAACCTGCTCAGCCCCGTACTCGAAATACTCTGCCGGATGTCTGTCATTTTTTTCACCCACTGCGCCGCTTCCCAAATCTCTTCGTAAGTTAAAGGATCCTGCAACTACAGACCCTCTGATATGCAAGTTAATATCATCACTTCCCGGTTTTGATGTTCCACTGTCAAATACACCATCGGTATAAAATACTCCTTCCAAGTCGGGGTTATTATCACCTAAAGCACTCCCAACCGTTGGTGAAATATTTATACCCCCTTCTGAGATTACCAAAAACGAAGATCTGCCGCGCGTTCCTGTTTGTGGCTTGATTGTACCTGCAAAAGTCACTGAGGCATTCTCGACAAAGAGGATAATTCTTTGTCCGGCGGTAGTTAATAAATTACCCGTTAAAGTAAGATTTCCCAATGCTCCCGATCCTGGGTTATATTGCCCATTATAATAACAAATCAAATAACCCCTAAAAGACGAACAACCTGTAAGCGAATTTAAAGATA
>CAZSNC010000054.1:0-1526 GCA_964608405.1 uncultured Gammaproteobacteria bacterium
GACTTTTTCAGAAGATCCGCCAGATACTCCACAGAAAATTTATCCTCGGTCACGTCCGGAGCCATTTCTTTCTTTTTCTCCAGGTATTCCTTCTTCTCAATCAATTTCATCCATCCAAACACCCTCATATCATTAAAAAACAATGTACTTCCATCCACAAAATTAATAATTATTCTCGTATGTTTACTGGGCAGGTCCTTTACCCAATCTGCAGTCGGATGTCCACCCACCACCCTATGATCACCATCCGCAAAAACCAACTGACCAGTCATTTTTAAGTGAACTATCATTATCTTCTTTTTCCCTTTGAAATAAATCTCGATTACTTTTGCTTTCCTTCCGATATCTTCAATCACCCACCCCTCCAAATCGTTCGAATTCCCTTGAAAGCTTTTCGTCCGCAATACCTCGATATTCCGAATTTTCTTTCCAACCAGTTCCTCGTTTAATTGACGTCTTATCGTTTCTACTTCTGGTAACTCAGGCATTTTATAAAGTTTTCCTAGGCGTTATTAACACCAAGAAGAATGAAACCATTGCCATTGCTGACATAATTACAAACAACACGTTAAATCCCCAAACAGTCACCAAATATCCACCGAGAACTGTTCCCAGAGCCATAATCAGGTTTGATATTACAGACCAATCTGCATACATTGGAACATCGTTCTGCTTATCCACATGTTCAGCGAAAATTGCGTTAAATGATGGCGTTCCTAGTGCATCACCCAGTCCAAAAACCAACTGTAACAATATCAATGCTACTGGGCCAGATACAAAAATGTATCCCAACCAACCAAACGCTCTCAATATATATCCGACTGCTAATAAATATTCCTTTTCTTTAATTCCGACTCCCCATTTGGAAACAAAAGCTAAGAACAGAGTTGATGACAACAACTGGACGGATGTTGCCAAACTAATAAGCATCACTCCACCATCAATCTTCATTACATAAACGGCAAACAAAGGTCCCAGTAGCTGACTTGCAAAAACAAATATCGAATTGACAGTAAATAATGTCTTTAAAGAATTACTTATCTTCATTATCTTTAACTAATTTTTTAATATTCTCAATGAATTTTTCCTTGGAAAACAATCTTGCTCTGCTGATAAGCTTTTCTCTACTCCACCTTACTTTATTAAAGCGTCTAATTGCTGCTTCTAATGTTTTAACATCCGTCCCCTCCACGAATACCCCAGTCTCCCCGTCAACAATCGTTTCCTTAAAACCCCCTCCGCGATAGGCAATTACCGGTGTACCAGCAGCCATCGCTTCCACTACCGTCATTCCAAAATCTTCCTCTTTCGCCAAAGCGATAAAACCCTTTGCCTCTGCGTACAACTTTCTTAGTTTCTCATCACTTACTCCTCCCAATAGTTCAACCCCTTTTATTTTCTTTAACTGATTTTCTACCTGAGAAAAACCAACCGCCACTCCTGCTATCTTTAAAGGAAACCCTAAATGACTAGCCGCTTTCGCTGCCTCCACAATCCCTTTTGCTCCCACCAGCCTGGATACAATC